>JBAVCR010000237.1:0-2391 GCA_049586815.1 Anaeromyxobacteraceae bacterium | reverse complement strand
GCGTCGAGGCGCTCCGGGTCGCCACCGAGATCGCCCGGGGCCTCGCCCACGCCCACCACGCCGGCGTCGTCCACCGGGATCTCAAGCCCTCCAACGTCTTCCTCTGCGACGACGGGGCCGTGAAGATCCTCGACTTCGGCCTCTCCCGGGTCTTCGGCTCGGGCAGCGGGCCGGAGGGCGGCACGCCTGCGTACATGGCGCCGGAGCAGTGGCGGCGCGACGCCGAGGACGAGCGGGCCGACGTCTTCGCGCTCGGCGTCATGCTCCACGAGATGCTCTCCGGCCAGCGTCCGTTCGCCGTCGAGTCGGGGCGCAGCACGGCGCTCGACGACGGGCCGCCGCCCGAGCTTCCGGCCTCCTCGGCTCCCCGGCCGGTCCGCGCGCTGGTGCGCCGTGCGCTCTCCCGGTCGCGGGACGAGCGCCCCCGCGACGGGACGGCCATCCTGGAGGCGCTCCTCGAGCAGCGCAGCGCGGAGGAGGCGAAGGGCGGCCGGCGCCGGGTGGTCCTGGCCGGCGCGCTGGTGGGGCTCGTGGCGCTCCTCGCCCTCCTCGCCACGCGGGCCCTGCGGGACCGCGACCTCGCTCCCGGCGAGCGCATCCCGGTGGCGGTGGCCGACTTCCAGAACGGCACGTCCGACCCGGAGCTGAACGGCCTCTCCGGGATGCTCACCACCGCGCTCGAGCAGTCGAGGCGGCTCACCGTGCTGACCCGCTCCCGCCTCGCCGACCTCATCCGGCAGACCGGCAAGGAGGTCCCGGAGCGGATCGACGAGTCGCTGGCCCGGGAGGTCGGGAAGGCCGCCGGGGTGAAGGCGCTCCTCCTCGCCACCGTCCACCGCTTCGACGACGTGTACGCCATCGAGATGCGGGCCCTCGACCCGGCCACGAACGAGTACCTCTTCACGCTCCGCGAGGACGGGAAGGGGAAGGCGAGCGTGCCCGGCATGATCGACCGGCTCTCCGCCCGGACCCGCGAGCGGCTGCGGGAGCGGCCCGACGCGGCCTCGCCCTCCCGCAAGGTCGCCGAGGTGACCACCGGGAACCTCGCCGCCTACGAGCACTACTTCAAGGCGCGGCAGGCCATGGACCTCCGGCAGTTCGAGCGCGCCCGGGACGAGCTGCAGGCGGCCATCCGCATCGACCCGGAGTTCGCGCTGGCCCACTACCAGACCGCGGTCCTCGACGCCTGGACGGTGAAGCCGGGCTTCTCGGCCGAGGCCTCGGTGCGCGGCGCCCAGGAGCACCTCGACCGGGCGGTGGCGCTCTCCGGCCGGCTCCCCGACAAGGAGCGCATGGCGCTCCTCGCCTGGAAGGCCACCTGGGAGAAGCACCCGGAGGAGGCGCGCCGGCTCCGCGACGAGGCCGCGCTCGCCTACCCCCAGGACAAGGAGGCGGTCTTCTGGGCCGGCGACATCCGCTTCCACTTCGGCGACACGGTGGCGGCGGTGCCCTACTTCGAGCGGGCCCTCGTGCTCGACCCGGAGTACGCGCTCGTCGAGGAGCACCTCGCCATGGCCTACGCGGCCCTCGATCGCCGCGAGGACCTCCTGCGCCTCTCCCGCGCCTGGGCAGCGCACGCGCACGACCCGGAGTCCTTCCGCACGCTGGGGCGCGCGCTCGTGGCCCTCGACCGGCGCGAGGAGGCGGTCGAGGTCTACGAGAAGGCCCGCGCCCAGGACGGCCTCCTCGCCGCCCCGCCCGCGCTGGCCGGCCACCTCGCCTTCCATGGTCGGGCCCACGAGGCCGAGGAGCAGATCCGCAGGGCCCTCGCCGCCTTGCCGCCGCCGCAGGAGGGCGAGGTCCTCCCCACCCACGGCCCGAGCGTCCTCGGGGAGCGGATCGGCTACACCAGGTCCCTCGTGGAGCTGCTCGTCTATCAGGGGAGGTTCCGCGAGGCGCGGCAGGTGGCCGCCTTCGCCGTGGCGGCCGGCGTCCCGGCGCGCGACGCCGCCTCGATCCAGCTCAACCTGGCCTTCGCCACGCAGGCCCGGCAGGACGCCGAGGCCGCGTTCGCGACGATGAAGAAGGCCGGCCTCGCCGAGAACCCGGAGTACCGGTACGACGTGGCGATCGTCCTCGCCCTCACCGGCGATCCGGCCGCCGCCGAGGCGCGTGCGCCGGAGGTCTTCGCCGGCTCCACGGCCGCGGAGTTCCCCGACTTCATGCGACCGCTCTTCGACGGCATCGTGGCCTGGAAGAAGGGGGACCTGGATGCCGCCGCGAAGCACCTCCAGGTGGTCGCGGCGTCCCCCTACGTCGACGCGCGCTACAAGGCCCTCTCGCTGCTCGGCCAGGTGGAGGCGGCGCGCGGCCGCGACACGGCGGCGCTCGAGGCCCTCGAGCGGGCCCGCGCCATCCCCTACGCGCCCTGGGTGGGGGGAATGTCCTTCC
>JBAVCR010000236.1:0-1880 GCA_049586815.1 Anaeromyxobacteraceae bacterium | reverse complement strand
CCTCTGGGCGCTCCCGGCGCACCCAGCGCGAGCGGGCGGCCCGGCGCAGGAGCCCCGGGTCCCGGGCCAGCGACTGGGCGGCGAGGCGCGAGGAGCCGGTGAGGAGCGCCAGCGCGTCGAGGAGGTCGCCGGCGGCCGGCAGGGGGGCGGCGTCGAGGTAGCGCTCCACGCCGGCGAGCGCCAGGTCGGGGTCGGGGGCGAGGGAGCAGCGCGCCGTCACCTCCGCGAGGCGGGGACCGAGGCGGCGGGACAGCCGGGCCTGGCGCTCCGCGGAGTCGTGCGCCCGGAAGGGCGCCGGCGTCGAGCCGAGTCCGGGGACGATCTCCGCGCCGGGCACGGTCAGGGCGGCTAGCGCCGCTTCACCGCGAAGGGGGAGAAGGCCTGCTGCTCCGGCATGAGCTCGAGCACGTTCACGTTCACGTGGGCGGGCCGGGTGACCACCCAGTGGATGGCGTCGGCCACGTCGACGGCGGTGAGGGGGGAGACACCCTGGTAGACCGCCTTCGCCTTCTCCGTGTCCTTCAGGCGGACGAGCGAGAACTCGGTGTCGGCCATGCCCGGCTCGACGCAGGTCACGCGCACGCCCGAGCCGAGCAGGTCGGCCCGCAGGTTGAGCGAGAACTGGTGCACGAAGGCCTTGGTGGCCCCGTAGACGTTGCCGCCCGGGTACGGATAGGTCCCGGCCACCGAGCCCACGTTCACCACGTGTCCGCGCCCGCGCTCCACCATCCCCGGGATGACCTGCCGGGTCATCACCACGAGCCCCCGGTTGTTGGTGTCGATCATCTGCTCCCACTCGTCGAGGCTGGCCCGGTGGGCGGGCTCGAGCCCGAGCGCGAGGCCGGCGTTGTTCACGAGCACGTCGATGGCGGCGAACTCGGAGGGGAGCGAGGCGACGGCCTTCTCCACGGCGGCGCGGTCGCGGACGTCGAGCGGGAGCGGGAGCACCGGCACGCGGGCGGAGAGGCGGCGGGCCAGCTTCTCCAGGCGGTCGGCGCGGCGTCCGGCGACGACGAGCCGCGCGCCGTCCTGCGCGAAGCGCTCGGCGGTGGCCTCGCCGAAGCCGGCGGTGGCTCCGGTGACGAGCACGGTGATGGGGGGGGTGGTCATGGGGGGGCATTCTACGCCACCCTGGGCCGGGGCCCGACGCCTCAGCGGGGCGCGCCGTCGAGCTCGCGGCGGAGCGCCCAGTAGTCGCGATGGGCGTCGAGGTCGAGGGGGTCGGCGCCGAGCGCCTCCTCGTACTGGGCCCGGGCGAAGGCCAGGTTGCCCACCGCACGCGCCACCTTGGCGCGCGAGAGGCAGGCGCGGGCGCGCTCCTCCGCGCCGGGGCGCGAGCGGAGGAACTCCTGGCGGCGCTCGGCCAGGAGCCGCTCCGGCAACCCCGCGGCGATGCAGCGGGCGACCCCGGCGAGGTTCCCGATGCCGGCGTCGTAGGCCAGCCGCTCCGCGGCCGAGCCCACCACGTCGGCCGCCAGGATCACCCGGGCGAGCAAGGGCGCCACCATGCCCGCGTGGCGCGGGGAGAGCTTGCGGTCCCGCAGCCGCTCCAGCTGGACGCGCAGCGACCGGGCCCGGCTCTGGACCTCCTTCAGCTCGGCGTCGGGCGGCAGCCCGAGCAGCTCGTAGTGCGTGCGCGTGGAGTGGGCCTGGAGCGCGTCGAGGAAGGCCGCGGCGGCGTCGTCGCCCGGCTCCGGGCGGACCGGGGCCGGCGTGGCGCCGACCAGGCGATCCATCGCCGCGCGCTCCGCGGGCGTGGAGGGGAGGAACTGGAGCGCGAAGCCGGGCGCCATTCCCCACGCCTTCGCGTCGGAGGGCTGCACCACGCGCACCACCTCGGCCGGGATGGGGGTGGCCTCGCCGCCGCCGGGAACCGACAC
>JBAVCR010000235.1:0-1955 GCA_049586815.1 Anaeromyxobacteraceae bacterium | reverse complement strand
GGGGCGCACCGCCCCGGGCGTCACGCCCTCCGACCGGTTGCCGGCCGTCTGTGGCGCGCTGGAGGCCGCCGAGGCGCTGGCCCGGCTGCAGGCGGCGCCGGCCCGCTAGCCGTGTTATTTCCTTCGGGCTTTCCGCCGCCCCCGCGGCGGCGCGACCCGGGAGGTATGGATGAAGATCGAGGTGACGGGCTCCGGCCCGCTCGAGGTGGATGCGTCGGTCCTGGCGGTGCCCGTCTTCGAGGGCGAGGCCTCCGATCCGAAGGGGATCCAGGCCGAGCTCGACCGGCGGCTCGACGGCCACCTCGCCACCGCCGCGGCCGAGGAGGACTTCCAGGGCAAGGCCGGCCAGGTGCTCGCGATCCGCACGCTCGGCAAGCTCCGCGCCGGCCGCGTGATCCTGATCGGCCTCGGCAAGCGGGAAGCCACCGAGGGGTCGCTCCCCCGCGGCGGCTTCGAGTCGCTGCGCTCCGCCTCCGGCGACGCGGCCCGCCTCGCCCAGAAGGGCGGCGCGCGCAAGCTCGCCATCGCGAGCCCGCGGCTGCCCGGGCAGACCGCCCACGAGGCCCGCGCCATCGTCGAGGGGGCCCTGCTCGGCGCCTACCGCTTCGATCGCTACAAGACCGAGGAGAAGAAGAAGAAGGCCAGCCACCTCGAGACGCTCGTCATCGCCGTGCCGCAGGGGCTCGAGCGCTCCAAGGAGGTGAAGGAGTCGGTGGCGCTCGGCCGCACCGTGGCCTCCGCGGTCTCCTGGGCGCGCGACCGCGTGAACGAGCCGCCGCTCCACCTCACCCCCTCCCGGCTCGCCGACGCGGCCCGCGAGCTCGCGAAGGAGGCGGGCCTCCACGCCGAGGTGCTCGGCCCGCGCGACATCGCCGGGCTGCGCATGGGCATGTTCCTCGGGGTGACCCGGGGCTCCGCCGAGGAGCCGCGCCTGGTGAAGATCTCCTGGGTGCCGCGCGGCCCCGCCGCGAGGAAGCCCCCGGTGGTGATCGTGGGCAAGGCCATCACCTTCGATTCGGGCGGCCTCTCGCTCAAGCCCACCGAGGGCATGGTGGACATGAAGACCGACATGGCCGGCGCCGCGGCGGCCATCGCCGCCATGAGGGTGGTGGCGGAGCTGGCCCCGCCCTTCCCGGTCCACGCGCTCGTGGGCGCCTGCGAGAACATGCCGGGCGGGCGCGCCTACAAGCCCTCCGACGTGCTCATCGCCCGCAACGGCAAGACCGTCGAGATCACCAACACCGACGCGGAGGGGCGCCTCGTGCTCGGCGACGTGCTGGCCTGGGGCGTGGAGACGCTGAAGCCGGCGCTCCTCGTCGACCTCGCCACCCTCACCGGGGCCTGCATCGTCGCGCTCGGCATGACCACCGTGGGCGCCTTCGGCCCCGACGGCCCGGCCATCGACGCGGTCCTCTCCGCGGCCCGCGCCGCCGGCGAGGACACCTGGCGGCTCCCCCTCACCGACTCGGTGAAGGAGGAGCTGAAGAGCGACGTGGCCGACCTCAAGAACGCCGGGACCCGCATGGGCGGCTCGATCAGCGCCGCCTGGTTCCTGAAGGAGTTCGTCGGCGAGACGCCCTGGGTGCACCTCGACATCGCCGGCCCCTCGAACACCACGAAGGAGCGGGGGTACGTGGCGAAGGGCGGGACCGGCGTGGGCGTCCGCACGCTGGTCGAGCTGGTGCGCGCCCGGATGGCCGAGGAGTCGCGGCCCCCGCGCCGCTGAGCGCGCCATGACCCCGGCGAGCGAGCTCGCGCTCCTGCTCCGCCCCGCCGGGGGAGGCGTGCACCTCGTCTCCGCCGGGCGGGAGGCGCAGGAGGAGGCGCAGCGCCGCCTGTACGGGGTCACCACCGGCGCCGCGGTCGAGGAGGCCTTCCGGGACCGGCTGGCGCGGATCGCCGGCGCGCGCGTGGTGATGCTCGGCGTCCCGTCCGACGTGGGGGCGGGGCTCGTC
>JBAVCR010000234.1:0-5772 GCA_049586815.1 Anaeromyxobacteraceae bacterium | reverse complement strand
GGCGGTCGGCGGCCGGGGAGGAGGAGGAGGAGGGCGCGACGACGGCGGCGGCGGCCGGGGCGGAGGCGGACCCCAGCCGGGCGGAGGCGGCCGGTGGTACCAGGAGCGGCTCCGGTAATGCGCTCCCCAGTAGGGCCCGACCGAGAACGTGACCACCGGGACCCCGAAGCGCGGACCGGAGTTCATGATGAGGACCTGCTGGCCGTTGAAGGGGATCGCCAGGAAGCGCCCGTAGATCCAGCCCCGGTGGAATCCCACCCCGACGTCACACCAGGTGAAGCCGCCCAGGCACCCGAAGACGGTGACCGGCGTGCCCCCCTGCAGCCAGGAGACGAGCGGGAAGCTCCGGTCGGGCCCGGCCCGCAGGTTGACGGCCGCGGTGGTGAAGGCCTGCGCCGTGGGCGTCGGCTGGACGACGACGACCTGCGCGAACACACCCGCGGGAAGGAAAAGGGTTGCCACGAGGAGCGCGCGCCTCGACCACCTCGTCCAGCCGTTCCTGATCGATTCCATGCTTCCCCCTGACGGTGAGGGCTGGATACTACCCGAACGACCCGCCTCTCACTGTCGAGATGAAGAGCTAGCCGGGATCGGGGCGCGGGAGATGTCGTGCCGTGTGCGCTCCCGTGAGGCGGAGTCGCTGCCTCGTCGGTGGGTTCCCCCGCGTCGGCACGTCGCCCTATGTTGGGCCTCATGCGCCGCCGACCGGCCCTCGCCGCCATTTTCCTCTCCGTGTCCGCCACGGCGTGCGGGGGATCGTCGTCGCCACCGGCGGGCGCGGCCGGTGCGACCGGCGCGTGCAACGCCGCCGCCACCCAGCTCTTCCCGCCGGGCGCGCCCTGGAACCAGGCCGTGGACGGGGCCGCGCTCGATGCCGAATCGGGGGCCATCATCGCCTTCCTGGCGGCGAACCACACCGCCAGCGCGCGCTTCCAGATCACCTTCGACTTCAACGTCCTCCTCGCGGACGCCTCGACGCCGCACCGCGCCTTCACGCCGACGGGGGACTTCTTCACGCCAGACTGCGACACGGCGCCAGTGCCGGTCCCGCCGGGCGGCCGGCTCGAGGGCGAGGGCGACTACGCCTGCGCGACCGACGGCGACTGCCACCTGACGGTGGTCGACCGCTCCACCTGCCGCCTCCACGAGCTGTGGCGCGCCAACCTCGCCGGGGGCACCTCGACCGGGACGTTCACGAGCGGCTGCCAGGCCATCTGGGATCTCTCCGCCGTGCCGCCCCCGGCGGGCCGTGGCGACTTCTGCACCAGCGCCGATGCCGCCGGCCTTCCCATCGTGCCGCTCCTCTTCACCGCCGACGAGGTGGCGAGCGGCACCATCGACCACGCCATCCGCTTCGTCCTGCCCAACTCCCTCATCCGCGCGCGCATCTACGTCCGGCCCGGCACGCACTCCACCGGTGCGACGAGTGGTGGCCCCTCCACCCCACCCTACGCGGCCCGCCTGCGCCTCAAGGCCTCGAAGGACCTCTCCGGCATGGGCGCCGGGGCGCGGGTCGTCGCCCAGGCCTTGAAGCGGTACGGCATGATCCTCGCCGACGGGGGGAACGTGACCTTCACCGCCGCCACCGACGCCCTCACCGCACATCGGTGGAGCGAGGTCGGCGTCGACGCGGCGAGCCTGAAGGGCCTCTCCTGGAACGACTTCGAGGTGGTCGACCTCGGACCCCGGATCGACTGGACGTCGGGCGACTGCCGTCGAACGCCCGTCGCGCGGTAGGCGCCCGCGGCGAGAGCAGCGAGCCCGCGACCATGGCCAGCACCGCGGCGAGGAGCCCGGCGAGCTGCGGGGGCACGGTGGCCCGTGGCCATCCCAGCTCCAGGATGCCCCAGGTCGCGAGCCCTGCGGCGACCGAGGCGAGGGCCCCGGCCGTGCTCGCGCGCGGCCAGTAGAGCCCGGCGACGAGGGGGACGAAGGCTCCCACCAGCGTCACCTTGTAGGCGTTCCCCACCATCTCGTAGATGCTCGAGTCGGAGTCGAGCGCGAAGGCCGTCACGAGCACGGCGAAGGCGAGCACGACCCCGCGCATGGTCCAGAGGAGCTGCCGGTCGGTGAGCCCTTCCGGGAGGATCTTCCGGAGCACGTTCTCCGTGAAGGTGACCGACGGTGCGAGCAGGGTTCCGCTGGCGGTCGACATGATCGCGGAGAGGAGCGCCCCGAAGAACATCACCTGCGCGAAGACCGGGGCGTGGCCGAGCACGAGCCGGGGGAGCACCTGCTGGGGATCGGTGCGGCCGACGGTCGCGACGAGGTGCGGGTCGATGAGGGACGCAGAGTAGCCGAGGAAGATGGGGACGAAGGCGAAGAAGAAGTAGGCCACCCCGCCGACCACGGCACCGATCGACGCGATGCGGGCCGTCCGCGCCGAGGTGACGCGCTGGAACACGTCCTGCTGGGGGATGGAGCCGAACATCATGGTCACGGCCGAGCCGGCGAACCAGAGGACGTCGCGGGTGCTCGACGTGGGGAGGAACCGGAGCCGGCCCGCCGCCTCGGCGTGGGCGATCACCCGCGAGACCCCGCCCGCCTCCGCGGCGACGACGGCGGCGATGTAGAGGAGGCCGAGCACGATGAGGACCATCTGGGCGAAGTCGGTCCAGGCCACCGAGAACATCCCGCCGAACACGGTGTAGAGGGTGACGATGGCCGCGCCGGCGACGATCCCCACCGGGGGGCTCACCGCCCCCGCCGAGACCACGTCGAAGACGAGGCCGAGCGCGACGACCTGCGCCGAGACCCAGCCCAGGTAGGAGGCCACGATGACGAGGCTGACCACGACCTCGACCACCGGCCCGAACCGCAGGCGGAAGTAGTCGCCGATGGTGAGCAGGTCCATCCGGTACAGGCGCGCCGCGAAGAAGAGCCCCACGAGGACCAGGCAGGCCGACGAGCCGAACGGGTCCTCGACGACGGAGGCGAGGCCGCCCTCGAGGAACTTGGCGGGGATGCCGAGGACGGTCTCCGAGCCGAACCAGGTCGCGAAGACCGTCGCCACCACGACGAGGAACGGCAGGGAGCGCCCCGCCACCGCGTAGTCCTTGCTGCCGTGGACCCGGGTCGCCGCCCAGAGGCCGATGCCCATGGAGGCGGCGAGGTAGAGGGCGACGAAGGCGACGAGCATCGCGGTCGCCGGAACGGTAGCAGATCGGGAGCGCCCCTACCCTCCGAAGAGCGGGCGCGCCGGCTCGGCGAAGCGGGAGTGGAAGAGCATCCCGACGAGGACCACGTACGCCACCAGCCCGACCACCATGAGGAGCTGCGCCGGGGTCGTCCGCTGGATCTCCTGCCGGGCGCCCGGCTCGCAGACCTCCCCGGGGCAGTGCTCGGCCTTCTCCCCGGTGACGAGCCCGTAGACCTTGCAGCCGATGCAGATGCCGAAGGCGGTCTCGCAGAACAGGAAAACGAGGCAGACGAGGCAGATGATCCCGGAGATGGGGCTGTAGGTGTTGAGCACGTTCACGAGCAGGAACATCACCGAGGCGAGCGCCACGCCGATCACCCAGGCGAACCGCTTCTGGCGGGCCCCGACGTACTCGGGAACCTGGTTCCGCACGATGAGCCGCCCCAGGACGAGCGTGGGGGCGTACCGCGGGCTCACGAGGACCCGGATGAGCATGTCGAGCAGGAAGATGGCGATGGCGTACTTGAGGAGGACGAAGCTTCCCCTGGTCACCGCGCCGGCGATGGCCGCGAACATGAGGACGAACAGGAGCCCGGCCGCCGCCCGGATCTCCCGCTCGTTCAGGACGGGGATGCGGTAGCCAGGGACGTCCTCGCCGAACTTCACGATGCTGGTCATGGTGCTTCCCTCCCGGTTGCGCCTCGTGCGGCCCGCGCAGGCTACCTCGGGACCGCGGCCTTTACACTTCTTGACGATCCTCGCCGGGCTGGCTTCACGGCCCCTGCGTAGCTTCCGGGTGTCGACGCGCCATCGCGCGTCCCGCACGGAGGCTCCACATGTTCGGATTCGTCATCGGCACCATCTGTCTCTTCCTGCTCATCGGCGTGCTGCGCCACCGCCACGGGTACGGCGGCTGGCACGGCCACTGCCACGGCGGCCACCGGCGCGGCTTCGGCCCGCGCGCCTTCCTCTGGCGGCTGCTGCGCCGCATCGACGCCACACCCGCCCAGGAGAAGGTCTTCCGCGACGAGGCCGAGGGTCTCCGGGAGACCGCGCGCGGCCTGCGCGGTGAGCTCCATGCGTCGGGCCGCGACCTGGCGGCCGCCCTGCGCGAGGAGAACCTCGACCGGCAGAGGCTCGAGGGCATCTACCGGAAGCAGGACGAGCTCCTCGCGGCCCTGCGGCAGCGCCTCACCGACGCGCTCGGACGCGTCCACGCCACCCTCGACACGCGGCAGCGGAACGAGCTCGCCGACCTCCTGGAGCGCGGCGGCCGCGCTTCCTGGTGCTAGCGGGAGACCCCCATGCGACGCCCTCTCCTGATCGCGCTCCTCGCCCTCGGCACCGTCCTCGGCTTCACCTCGGGATTCGCGCACCTCCACGGCTGGCGCCACCACGGCGGCCACGCCCGCTCCTGGTGCGAGCACCACCACGGCCACCGCGGGCCCGACTCGCCCCCGCCGCCTTCCCCGTGACATGATCCCGGGACCGTCCATGGCCCTGCGCGTCCTCTGCATCGACGACGACGAGCGGCTGCACGCCCTCCTCGCCGACTACCTCCGCCAGAACGGCGTGGCACTCGTGTCGGCACACGACGGACCCCGCGGCCTCGCGGCCCTCGCCGGGGGCGGGTTCGATGCGGTCTTCCTCGACGTGATGATGCCGGGCATGGACGGTCTCGAGGTCATGCGGCGCATCCGGGAGAGGAGCACCATCCCGGTCATCATGCTCACCGCCCGGGGCGACGAGACGGACCGCGTGGTCGGCCTCGAGCTCGGCGCCGACGACTACCTCCCGAAGCCCTTCAGCGCGCGCGAGCTGCTCGCCCGGCTCCGGGCGGTGCTGCGTCGGGGGATGGCGACGCCGACCGAGCGGATCACCGTGGGGGACCTCGTGGTCGACGTCCCGGCCCACGACGTGCGGCTTCGCGGGGAGCCCGTGCAGCTCACCGGCCTCGAGTTCGACATCCTCCTCGCCCTCGTGCGCCGGGCTGGCCGCGTCGTCCCGCGCGCCGCGCTCATGGACGAGGCGGGACGCGGGGACACGGTCGTGGGCGACCGCGCCGTCGACGTCCACGTCTCCCACCTCCGCCAGAAGCTGGGCGACGACCCACGCACCCCGCGACTCATCCGGACGGTTCGGGGCGTGGGGTACCTCCTGGTGAAACCTTGAGACGCGGGCACCGGCACCTCCACGGGCATCGGGACCGGCCGCGCCTGCACGGGCGCATCTTCCGCTGGTTCGGCGCCGCCATCCTCGCGACGGGCATCGCCGTGGCGGCCGTCTTCCACTTCCTCGGCGGCGGCAGTTCCTGGACGCGGCAGCGCGACGGCGCGTTCCGCTTCGTGGGCGGGGAGCTCGCCCGCACCTGGGACGACGCGCCGGCGCGCGCGGCGATCGTCGCCTCGCTGGGGCGCGAGCTCGACCTCGGCCTGCGGCTCGTCGACCTGGACGGCACCGTCCTCGACCGGGCCGGGTCCTGCGCCAGGCCCGACCTCGTCGTACCGGTTCCCGGGCGCGGATCGCTCCAGGTCTGCGCGCTCCCGCACGCCTCCGGTCCGCCCTGGCGCCTCGCGCTCGGCGTGCTGGCCGCGGTCGCCGTCCTCTGGCTCGCGAGCGGGCGGATCGCGCGC
>JBAVCR010000233.1:0-13981 GCA_049586815.1 Anaeromyxobacteraceae bacterium | reverse complement strand
ACTCTGGGGACTCGGTCACTGGGGCGGCGACTAGAAGCGTTCGATCTGGAAGTCGTCCTCGGCCGGTGCCGGAGGTCCCTCGGCCGGACGGGAGTTCACGCGGCCAATGGGGACGGCGGGTCCGGGGGGCGGCCGGGGGACGGCCGGGGCCGCCGAGGTGGCCGGACGGGCCGCGGGGGCCGGGGGGGGCTCGCCCGGGCGCTCGAAGTTGTCCCACTTGGAATCGCTGGTGCCGGAGATTCCGGAGACGCGAAGAGCGAAGTCGTCGGGGTTCGTGGCCTGACGGAGCGCTTCCTCGTAGGAGACCAGCCCGGAGCGATACAGCCCCATGAGCGACTGGTCGAACGTCTGCATGCCGTAGGAGACGTGCCCCTGGGCGATCGCGTCCTGGATTTCCTTGGTGCGGTCCTTGTCCTCGACCAGCTCGCGGACCCGGGTGGTCGCGAGGAGGACCTCGACGGCCGGGACGCGCCCGCGGCCGTCGGCCCGGGGTACGAGACGCTGGCTGATGACGGCGCGCAGCACGGCGCCGAGCTGCAGGCGCACCTGCTTCTGCTGGTAGGGCGGGAAGGCCGAGATGATGCGGTTGATGGTCTCGGTGGCGTCGAGGGTGTGGAGCGTGGACATCACCAGGTGGCCGGTCTCGGCGGCGGTGAGGGCGGTCTCGATGGTCTCGAGGTCGCGCATCTCGCCCACCAGGATGACGTCGGGGTCCTGGCGCAGGGCGCTCTTCAGCGCCTGCCCGAAGCTCATCGTGTCGACGCCCACCTCGCGCTGGTTCACGATCGAGCGCTTGTCGCGGATGAGGAACTCGATGGGGTCCTCGATCGTCATGATGTGGCAGGTCTCGGTCGCGTTCACGAAGTCGATCATCGCCGCAAGCGTGGTCGACTTGCCGGAGCCGGTGGTGCCGGTGACGAGGATGAGGCCGCGCTGCTCGGCGGCGATCTTCTCCAGTACCTTCGGCAGCATGAGCTGCTCGATGGTCTGGATGCGGAACGGGATGACGCGGAGCACCACGCCGATGGAGCCGCGCTGCTGGAAGACGTTCACGCGGAAGCGACCCAGGCCGGGGACGCCGTAGGCCAGGTCGACCTCGTTCGTCTGCTTGAACTTCTCCCGCTGGTACTCGTTCATGATCCCGAGCGCCATCCGGGCGATCTCCTCGGGCGGCAGGCGTCGCGCGTCCTTCAGGGGAACGAGTGCGCCGTCGATGCGGAACATCGGCGGCAGGCCGGCCTTGAGGTGGATGTCGCTGGCGCCGGAACGGAGGGCGATCTGGAGGATCTCGTTGAGCTCCATGTCGGGAACCGAGCGTACCACCGGGTGCAGGGGGTTGCCATGAACGAACGCCCCGGCCGGGTCGGGTGGTGTGGGCGGGGGTGGGTCGCCCGCCGTGCCCGCCCGCCGTGCCGGACGTGGCCCGGAGCGCGGCCGGTGCCGGACGTGGCCCCGCGGCCGGTGCCGGAGGTGGCCCCGGGACGTGGCCCCGGGGGCACCCCGAGGGCACGACGGACGCACCCGACCGGCCGCAACGCAACATGGAACTGGCCCGGGAACACCCAGGCTGAGCCTGATGGAGAATTGACAACGCCGTCCGGGCCCTTGGCTCGGACGGCGTCGGGAACGGCGGGACGAACGTCTAGCGCTTCGAGAACTGGAAGCGCTTGCGGGCGCCCGGCTGGCCGTACTTCTTTCGCTCCACCGCACGGGCGTCGCGGGTGAGGAACCCGGCCTTCTTGAGGACCGGTCGCCACTCGGGGTTCATCGTGGAAAGAGCCCGGGAGATGCCGTGCCGGATCGCCCCGGCCTGACCGGAAAGTCCGCCACCGTTCGCGTTCACGAACACGTCCATCTTCCCCATCTGGTCGACGAGCTTCAGCGGCTCGACGAGGATCATCTTCGAGGTCTCGCGCCCGAAGTACTCGTCGAGCGGGCGGCCGTTCACGGTGATGTTCCCGGTTCCCGGGACTACCCGGACGCGCGCAACCGAAACCTTGCGGCGCCCAGTGGTGATCTTCTGCGTCGTGGCCATCGATGTTCCTCTACTAGGCGGAGATCTTCAGGGCTTCCGGCTTCTGCGCAGCGTGCGGATGCTCCGCGCCGGGGTAGACCTTCAGCTTGGTCATCATCGCGCGACCCAGCGCGTTGCGCGGGATCATCCGCTTCACGGCGGCGATGAGGATGTCCTCGGGGTGCTTGGCGCGAACCTTGGCGGCAGGCGTCAGCTTGGCACCACCGGGGTGCATGGTGTGGGAGAAGTAGAGCTTGTCCTGCTCCTTCTTCCCGGTGAAACGGACCTTGCCGGCGTTGATCACGACGACGAAGTCCCCGGTGTCGAGGGAGGGCGTGTAGGACGCCTTGTGCTTCCCCTTGATGAGGGTTGCGATACGGGTGGCGGCGCGGCCGACCGTTAGGTCCGTCGCGTCGACGATCCACCACTTCCTCGCCCGGAGAGCTTCCGCCCGGGTGGTGCTGTGAGTAGCCTTGTTCATGGAAAACCTGAGGTTTCGAGCAATTCGGAAGGGGCGTTACTAGCGGACCCCCCCCCGATTGTCAAGGAAGGACGGTTTGGCCTTGGCCCGGTGATGGATCAGGCCGGCTGGGGTCGCGAATCGGGCGTCGATCGGGCGTCCGGCACCGTGCCTGCCGGACGCCGGTCGGGCCGGACGCTACGGGAGTCGGTATCCCAGGAAGAGCTGGGTGTTGAAGGCGAACGACGTGCTGGTGCCGCCCGGGATGCCCTGGAAGGACGAGTACGCGTCGATCGCCGCCCCGAAGCGCGTGTTGAGACCGAGCGAGAACTGCGGTGTCGGGTGGTACTCGACGTAGGGACCAACCATCGGCCCGAAGATGAACTGCGGCGCGAAGTTCCCGGTCACGATGAGCGTCATCGCGAAGTCGGCGCCCAGGCCGACCTCGAGGTCGGGGCGAATCGGGAATCCCATCACGACCCCGACGGGGAACTGGAACCCGAACTGGGCGCTGCTCGTCGTGTAGAGCTTCAGGCCCGGGTCGACGTGGAACAGGAGCTTGAAGTCCTGGCTCTTGTAGAGCTGGAAACGCAGCGGGGCGTAGAACGACAGTCCGAACTGGCTGTTGGTGGTCCCCTCGTAGCCGTAGAGCAGCCCGAGGCGCAGGCTGATGTCGGAGGTCGGGGACAGGCCGAACGTGTAACCAAACGTGGTGCTCGGCCAGCCGGTCTGGACGTCGATGACGGGGCGGCCCGATACGGTCTCCGTGCCGACGACACTCCACCCGCCGAGACCGGCGGTCCCGGCTCCCTCGGCCATCGCGGCAAACGGGATCAGGGCGGCGAGAACTGCGGCGGCGGCGATCGCGGTTCGATTCCGGAGCGTCATGCGTCTGTCCTCCTTCGGGTTCATGGACGTCTCGCCTCACGCGGGGTGAGACGACGGGGAGTTCGTTTAACGGTCGATTGCGCTGCGCGTCAAGCTTCAGCGCTTGCTGGTCGGTGCCTGGTCGGTGCCGGACGATCCCCCGATCCCCCCGGAGCGACGTCCTGGCTCAGCGCCGGCCTGCGAGCCGGGACCTCAGGGCCTGGAGCACCTCGGCCGATCGCGCTGCCGTGATCTCGGGGTTCGCGGCCGACTCCGGGTCGTGCCGGACGTGTGACTCCGGCGGAAGGTCTTCCAGGAATCGGCTCGGCGTCCTTGGCTCGATCCGTCCGCGGCGCGTCCGGGCCGTAGCCCGCGTGAGCCAGAGTTGCTCCCTGGCTCGGGTAATTCCAACGTAGGCGAGCCTCCGCTCCTCTTCGAGATCGCGGGCCTCGCCCTGGATTCCAGCGACCGGGAGAAGGTCCTCCTCGAATCCGATGACGAACACCACGGGGAATTCCAGGCCCTTCGCGGCGTGAAGCGTAGACAACGTGGCGCCGTCGACATCGTCCGGTTCGTCGGCCCGGGAGTCGAGCGCGAGTCGCTGCAGGAACGTCCCCAGGGTTCCCCTGGGTTCCCGCCGCTCGTAGTTTTCCAGGGAACGCAGCACGGCATCGACGGCCTCGGCCTTTCGGATTCCAGCTTCCGGTGAAAGCACCGAATTCCGGAGCCAGGACCGAAGGTCGATCTCGTCGAACACCGTTCTCGCTGGCTCGACCATTCGCCCGGGACGGAATCGGCGACGATAATCCGCGAGGACTGCCGCAAACTCGGCGAGCTTCTCCGGAGCGCCTCGCGGAATGTCCGGCACCTGGCTGGCGAGTTCGAGGGCGCTGGCGACGGAGCGCGATTCCTGGCCGGCCCAGTCGCCGAGCCTCGCCATCGCGACGTCCCCGATGCCGCGGGGCGGGGTGTGGACCACCCGCGCCAAGGCGACGTCGTCGTCGGGAAAGGCGCAGATCCGTAGCCACGCGAGGACGTCCCGGACCTCGGCGCGGTCGAAGAATGCAGGGCCTCCCTTGACCTTGTGCTGGATGCCCGCTTCGCGCAGCGCCTCCTCGATGGGCTGGCTCTGGGCGTTGAGACGATAGAGGACCGCGAAGTCGGCGGCCGCGCGCCCCTCCGACATTCCGCGTGCGATTTCACCCGCCACGAAGCGCGCCTCATCCTCGTCAGAGGGAA
The DNA here is from genome assembly GCA_049586815.1 of Anaeromyxobacteraceae bacterium. Taxonomy (GTDB): domain Bacteria; phylum Myxococcota; class Myxococcia; order Myxococcales; family Anaeromyxobacteraceae; genus CAIOAK01. The sequence goes on along the minus strand of JBAVCR010000233.1, from coordinate 9,401 downwards.
GGGACACGACCCGAACCGGATCGCCTCCTCCGGCGTCCGTCCACAGGCGCTTCGGGCGGCGTTCCGCCGCGCGAGCGATGACGCCGTTGGCGCAGCCGAGGATGTTTCCCGTGGATCGGTAGTTCTGCTCGAGCCGGACGATCGAGGCTCCAGGGAAGTGGGTCTCGAAACGGAGGATGTTCCTCACCTCCGCGCCGCGCCATCCGTAGATCGACTGATCGTCGTCACCCACGGCGCACAGGCTCCGATCGCCCCAATCCAACGGCATGGCCGCCCCGCGCTTCCGGGGACTGCCCCGCTCCGGCCCACAGAGCAGCTCGAGCAGACGCAACTGCACCCGGTTCGTATCCTGGTACTCGTCCACGAGAACGTGTCGAAATCTCTCCCGATACGCGTCCCGCAGGGACCGGTTCTCGGCCAGGAGGGTCACGGGCCGGACGATCAGATCCTCGAAGTCGAGCGACCGCTGGGCGCGGAGCGCTTGCTCGTACCTGGGGAGGATCTCGTCGGCGAATGCCTCGTACTCGTCGTCCGCGACCGATCTCCGGACGTCCGGCACCACGGCCTCCGACTTTCGGCGCGAGAGGATGCCCAGCAGGCGCCGCACGTCGAAGCGTCGAGAATCGACCTGCACCTCTTTCATGCACCGCTTCAGGACACTCGACTGGTCACCCGCGTCACAGATCGAGAACCACTTGGGAAGCCCCGCGAGCTTGTGCTCCTGGCGGAGAAACCACAGGCCGAAGCTGTGGAAGGTTGCGATCAGGGCTCCCTCCCCTGCCCGCCGGGACAGCCTTCGGACCCGCTCCCGCATCTCGTTCGCAGCCTTGTTCGTGAACGTGACCGCGAGAATCCCGGATGGGTCCGATCTCTCCTCGACCAACCACGCGATGCGATGGGCGATGACCCGTGTCTTCCCCGAGCCAGCCCCTGCAAGAACGAGAGCCGGGCCCTCCCCTGCGGTGACGGCCTGTCTCTGTGGCGAATTCAGTTTGGTCAGGTCAAGCACGGGGCGTGCCTCTTGCCACGTGGATCGATTGCCTTCAAGGCCTTGACACAAGACCGATTCTCCGCGAGAGGAGTGCCCCTCGGCCTACAATGTCCGGCACGCGGTCGTTCGGCCGCCTCCGGGCTGCTTCGACGGTGAGGAGAAGGTTCCCATGTTCTGGCTCGTTCCCCGCCCCCCTGGTCATCACGCCCCGCAGCACGGCAGTCCCCGCATGTTCCGGGTCGACTGGATCGAGAGGTACCTCTCGCGCGTGAAGCCCTGGCATGTCCTGATCGTCTGGATCCCGGTGATCTCGTACCTGATCTTCAGGGGCCTGCAGGTCCCCGGGATCTCGACGGGCGCCTTCCTCGGGACCCTCATCGGCGGAATCGTGTTCTGGACGTTCCTCGAGTACGTCCTCCATCGCTGGGTCTTTCACTTCACGCCTAGCCCGAACTCCGAACTGTCACAGGACGTCCACTTCCTCATCCACGGCGTACACCACGACTGGCCGCATGACCCCGACAGGCTCGTGATGCCTCCCGTGATGTCGATCCTGCTGGCGCTCATCCTGGGCTACCCGATCTTCCTCGTCGTGGGTCCGCGATTCTTCGACGCCTTCTTCGCCGGCCTCGTCATCGGCTACATCTGGTACGACATGACGCATTACGCGGTGCACCACTTGAAGCCGCGCACCGATGCGGGCGCGAAGCTCCGGAAGCACCACTACCTGCATCACTTCAAGACTCCCGAGGCCCGGTACGGCGTGTCGACGCCAATCTGGGATCTCGTGTTCGGCACCTTGCCACGCGAGGAGCGTTCTGCGGCTGCAGGCGGCGGTGCCGGACACTAGACGGACGTGGTCTCCGCGCCGCACCTGATGGTGAATGCGCGGACGCACGTCGCGAAGTTCCTCGAGGATTCGCCGCTTCGATCTGCGGCCCGATCATTGCTCCAGCCGGGCGCCATGCCGCGCATCCCTCGACGTCGGCTCGTCGCGCAGGGCACCACCCACCACTGCTTCTGGCGCAGCCACAACCGCTCCCATGTCCTCGCCTCGGACGAGGCCCGGCTTAGGTTCCTCGAGCTCCTCGCCCGTTACAAGGATCGCTACGGCATCCAGATCCGCAGCTACTGCTTGATGGGCACCCATCCGCACGTCGTCTGTCGCTCGACGCTCGGCCAGCCCGCCTTCAGCGCCTTCTGGAAGGTCGTGAACCAGTGCTTCGCGCGGTGGACGAATCGCCGCACCGGGGGACGCGGCCAGGTCGTGATGGAGCGTCTGGGATCCCCGCGCATCGAACACGGCGGTCTGCACGAACTCGAGGTCATGCTGTACGGAGACATGAATCCCGTCCGGGCCGGCATGGTGAAGCGCCCGGGGGATTGGCCGTGGTCCAGCCACGCCCACTACGCACTCGGCACGCCCGACCCGCTCCTGTCCGATTCCCCCGCCTACGAGGCCCTTGGCAGGAGTCCCATCGAGAGAAGACTCGCGTACCTGCGGCTCTTCACGCGGAGAGTCGTGCACCGGGTCCGGCGGCACCGCCCCGACCTGGTTCGGAAGCCTTTCTACGGATCTCGGCGCTGGATGGAGGTGCTGCTCACCCAGCTCACCGCGCTGCCAGACGGCTGAGGAAGATGCTCAGGCGAGCCCCTGGTCGCGAAACCAGCGGACTGACTCCCTCATCCCTTCGACGAACGAGACCCGCGCCTTCCATCCCAGTTCCCGCCTGGCCTTCTCCGGAGAGCAGGTCCAGGCGGGCTCGCGGATCTCCATCATCTTGTCGAGGGAGAGGATCGCGGCCTTTCCCGTGATCTGGGCAGTCACCGATGCGGCGCCGGCCGCGAGCCAGGTAACGAACTCTGGAACGGCGACGACGGTACCGCGGCGCCCCAGGGCGGCCAGAGCTCCGCGTCCCAGCGCCTCCCACGTGTACTCGACGCCGTCGCTGCAGAAATAGACCCCGGACGATCCCGTCTCGTCGACTCGAGCGCCGTTCTCGGCGGCGGCGATCACGAGACTGACCAGATCGTCGACGTGAATGATGCTGTAACGCTTGTCCCCGAGTCCGGACTTCGCGATCACGCCGGTCCGGGCGAGCCGAAGCAGGGACGGGAGGAACTCCTTGTCACGCGGCCCATAGACGATCGGGGGACGGACGATCGATGCGTCGAGGTCGGAGGCGAACTCCCGAAGCGCGTCCTCCGCGGCGAGCTTGCTCTGGCCGTAGACGCTCACCGGTGCCGGACGATCGGTCTCGACGCGAGGAACTCCCGGCTGCGAGGGCCCAGCGGCGGCCAGGGATGAAACGAGGACGAATCGCGCACGCGAAGACTGCGCCGCGGCCTTCGCCAGCGCCCGCGTTCCTCCGGCGTTGACGGAAAAGAGTTCCTGACGGGTCACTGCCTTGACCAGGCCGGCGAGGTGCACGATGACGTCCACGTCCGGCACCGCGTCGGCCAGGGAGTCCGGGCGGGCCACGTCGCCCCGATACAACTCGGCCCCCAGTCCCCTGATCTCCCTCGCCTTCGCCGGATCCCGGACCAGGGCGCGAACGTCATCGCCTCTCGCGCGGAGGCGCTCGACCAGCGTCGTCCCGATGAAGCCTGTCGCCCCGGTGATGAGCCAGCGCACGGGCTATTCGACCGGCATCTCGTACAATCTGTAGACCTTGGACCGCCGGGCGCCCGCCGACTCGATGGCGCGGTTCACGAGCGCGTTGTCCTCCAGGGTCCAGCTGACCTCGCCGCCCTCGTAGCCGGCATGGTCGGCCCGCCGGATGGTCTCGACGATGAGGACGGCGTCGATGCCCCGCCGGCGCCACCCCTCCTTGATCCCGAGGGCCATCAGGCGAACCTTCGTGATCCGCTTCTGGAACCACAGCAGCTTGGCGAGCCCGATCGGCAGGCCGAAGGTCGTGAGGTGCCCCCCCACCTTCTTGAACGCCTGGTTGATGTCCGGCACCGTGAGGGCGATGGCGATCGGCTCCCCGTGCGCCTCGGCGATGAGCGCCAGCTCCGGCACCACGAGTTGCTTCAGGTCCTTGGCGAGCTTGTCGAACTCGGCGTCGGTCATGGGGACGAAGCCCCAGTTCTTCTCCCAGGCCGAGTTGTAGACCGTCTTGATTCGCGCCACCTCGGCGTCGAAGTTGGCGACGTCGAGCGGCCGGACGGTGATGCCCTCGTGGGCCCGGATCTTGTCGGCGAGGCGAATGAACCTCTCCGGCGCCGGGACCTTCGCGGAACGCTCGAAGGCGAACAGGTCCTTCGCCTTCTTGAAGCCGCAGGCCTCGATCAGGTCGGCGTAGTACGGCGGGTTGTACGGCATCATCACGTACGGCGACGAGTCGAAGCCGTCGACGAGGAGTCCGCACTCCTGGTTCGTGGAGAGGTTCATCGGCCCGATGAGCTGGCCGAGGCCTCGCCAGCGCGCCCAGTTCTTCGCCGCGGCCACGAGCGCAGCGGCGACGCCCGGATCGTCGATGCACTCGAAGAGGCCGAAGTACGCCACCTTGCAGCCATGGAACGCGTTGTAGTTGCGGTCCTCGACGGCGGCGATCCGCCCCACGAGCTTGCCCTCGCGCCGCGCCAGGAAGAGCGCCACCTCGGCGTGCCGGAAGAAGGGGTTCTTGGACGCGTCGAGGAACTCGTGCCGCTCCATGACGAGAGGCGGGACCCAGAACGGGTCGTCCCGGTAGATCTCGAAGGGGAGCCGGACGAACCGGTCCTTGTCGAGGCCGGAAGTGACGAGCGAGACCTCCACGTCCTTCGCGGGCTGGGCCAGCTCGGAGACGTTCGGAACGACGACGGGCCTGTTCATGGCGGGTTCCTGGCGTGGGGGGAACGCTTCAGGCGTCCCGCTGCGAGTTGTTGCCGTTCTGCTGACGGCGGGACATGAAGTTCATGCCCGCGGAGAGCAGCATGGTGGGCAGCTGGCGACGCTTCTCCCAGAGCTTGAACGGCAGCTGCTTCAGCTGCTCGTAGTCCTCCGGACCGGCGTTGATGGCCTTCCAGGTGATCATCTCGGCGGCGTTGGAGAGCCGCCTGGCCCAGGGCTCGTCGGCCTGGGTGAGGACGTCGAGGATCTCGAGGCGGGCGCCGCCGTCCTGGGCGCCCGTGGCCGTCGTGTCGCCCTCGTGCGACGAGTAGAAGCCGGTCACGCCCGGCCGGGCCATCTTGACCTCGACGCGGGTGTGCGGCCGCTCGTGCGGGATGATGCCGAGGTCGCGCCCGGCCTTCTGGAACATCTCCAGGGCGCGGTCGATGTGGTCGTCGGTGTGGGTGGCCATGAAGACCGTCCGCACCAGCTCGTGCTCCACGGCGGGCTTGACCACCGGGCTCGCGAAGAGCCCGAGATCCGTGAGCTTCCTCCAGAACTTGAAGGTGAGCGCCTGGTCGCCGATGACCACCGGAACCACCGGGGACACGGACGGCTGGGTGTCGAACCCGAGGCCGCGCAGCTCGCGGTGGACGCGCTCCGAGATGTCCCAGAGCCGCTCCCGCCGCTCCGGCTCCTGCTCGATGATCTCGAGGGCCTTGAGCGCGGCGGCCGCCGCCGGGGGCGTCATGGAGGCGCTGAAGACGAGGGCCCGGGCCTTGTGCTTGATCCAGTTGATGACGTCGGACGGGCCGGCGATGACGCCGCCGATGGAGGCGAGCGACTTCGAGAACGTCGTCATGATGAGGTCGACGTCGTCGTGGACGCCGAAGTGCTCACCGGTCCCCTTCCCGCCCGGGCCCATCACGCCGAAGCCGTGGGCCTCGTCGACCATGAGCCGCGCGCCGTACTTCTTCTTCAGCTCCGCGATGGCGGGCAGGTTCGCGAGGTCGCCCTCCATCGAATAGACGCCGTCGACCACGATGAGCTTGCCGGCCTCCGGGTTGGCGTTCGCGAGGAGGCGCTCGAGGTCCTCCATGTTGTTGTGCCGGAAGCGCTTCGTGTCGCCGTACGCGGCCTGGATGCCCTCGACGAGCGAGGCGTGCACCATGCGGTCGGCGAAGATCATGTCGTGCCGGAGGACGAGCGACGAGATCGTGCCCAGGTTGGTCCCGAACCCGGTCGAGAAGCAGACCGCGGCCTCCTTGCCGAGGAACCGCGCGAGCCGATGGTCGAGCTCGTCGTGGAGGGAGAGCGTGCCGTTCAGCACGCGGGAGCCGCAGGTCGAGGCGCCCCACTGGCGGGCGGCCTCGGCGGCCGCCTCCATGACGCGGGGGTCGTTGGCCAGGCCGAGGTAGTTGTTCGAGCACGCCATGATGAGGCGCTTCCCATCCACCACGACCTCGGTGCCGTCGGTCTGCTCGATCACCCGGTAGTACGGGTAGTGACCGGCGAGCTTGAGGACCTGCGGGTCCTTCCAGGCGGCACACTTGTCAAAGAGATCAGCCATTTGCCCTCGTGGTCTCGCGGGAAAGCCCGGTTGCCCCCGCGCTTACCTACCGGCCGCAGGCGCGACGAGTCAAGTGGCGCGGCGCGTCGAGGCAGGGATCGCCTCCGCCCCCCGGCCGGGTCGGCCTGGTCGCAGCCGGTGCCGGACGTGGGGCCAAACGTTAAGACACCCCGGTCCGCTCCACCCTTACCCACCTGCCCAGCATCCTGAAAGGAAGCGAACCTTGGCCACTTACAAGAAGATCGAGGTCGTCGGGACGTCGTCCAAGAGCGTCGCCGATGCGATCAAGTCCGCCGTGGCGTCGGCGAGCAAGTCGGTCCGAAACGTCAGCTGGTTCGAGGTCGCCGAGATCCGTGGTGCGGTGAAGGGCGGCGAGGTCACCGAGTTCCAGGTGACCGTCCGCATCGGGTTCAAGGTCGAGTCCTGACCGACTCGCAGTTCGTCACAGGCGCCTGGCGGCGGCCCGGCGGGTCACTCACGGACCGTCGAGGTCGCCGCTCGCCACCTTGGTCGCGAGGAAGCGGCCGAGTTCCATGTCCGAGCGGCTGATGTGCTGCTTCAGCCACTCTGCGATCCAGTTGTTCATGCGGATGCCCACGAGGACGTTCGGGCCCTTCTCGCGGAACTCCTGGGTCATGTGCTCGTAATCCCTGATGAAACGCTCGTGCTGCGCCTTGTGGCGCGCGTAGTCGGGGTAGGCGCTCCGGAGCATCCACCTCTCCTCCGCGCCGAAGTGCTTCACCACGTACTGGCTGAGGAACTCGAGCAGGCGCTCGACGTCGGCGGGGTTGCCCCGGGCCACGCCCTGGACGAGCCGCTCGATGCGGACGAAGAGTTCCTGGTGCTGATGGTCGATTTCGGGGACGCCGATCGCGAGCGCGGGAGTCCACGGAATGGCCATAGTTCGGTTACCCTCCCCCTCGCTGCCGCGTGCGATGGCCGCCTCATGAGCGGCGCCTTGCCCGCCCAAGGGCTCTAGCGAGGGCGGCCGGGGTTCGCAGCGCTGATTCGGGACATTCGGCCAGGATCCCCCTCGGGGCCGACGTCGGGGCCGACGTCCGGCACCGGGCTGGGCGCGCCGCGGTCCCGGTTCAGGAGCCCGAGCTGTCGAAGGCCGCCTTCAAGAACCGGTCGTTCTCCTCCGGCGTCCCCACGGAGACCCGCAGGCATCCCTGGAGACCGGCCAGGTGGTCCTGCCGCCGAACCAGGATCCCATGACGAAGGAGGGAGTTCCAGGCGGCCTCGGCGTCCGGGGTCCGGACCAGGAAGAAGTTGGCCGAGCTCGGGAACGGACGCCAGGTGGGGTGACTTCCGAGAGCAGCGAGAACGCGATCGCGCTCGCGGGCGATCTGGCGACCCACCTCCGTCGCGCGCTCCGGGTTCTCGAGGACGGTCTCGAGGACTGCTGCGGTGTGTACCGGGACGTCGAACGGGGGCAGCATCGCCTGGAGCTTCGAGGCGACGTCCGGCACCGCGAGGAGAAAGCCCGCCCGGACCCCGCCGAGTCCGAACGCCTTGGAAAATGTCCGCAAGACGACCACGTTCGGGGTCTCCCTGGCCAGCGGACGGAGGTCGGTGCCGGAGAACTGGCAGTAGGCCTCGTCGATCGCGAGGATCCACCCGCGCCGCCGGGCGGCGTCCGCGATGACCGCGACGTCCGGCACCGGGAAGATTGCGCCCGTCGGGGCGTGCGGCGAGGCGACGAACACCACCCCCGGCTCCCCCTTCTCCATCTCGGCGACGAGTTCCTTCACCGGCAAGCCGAAGCCCGGCAGGAGCGGGACCGCGGCGTATGGCGTCCCGGTCAGCCTGGCCGCCCCCTCGTAGAACGCAAACGACGGCGCGGTGTCGAGAACCCGCCGGGCGCCCTGGGCCAGCGCCAGGACGAGGAAGTTCGAGCCGGGAGCAATGACGATTCCTCGCTCGGGCCAGTCGAGCCACCGGGCGACGACGGCCCGGATGCCCTCGGCGTGCATGTCCGGATAACGGTTCCACGGTGCGCCGCGCATCCGCTGCAGCGCACGCTCCTTCAGGTCTTCCGGCAAGTCCCAGGGACTCTCGTTCTGGTCCAGCTTGATCGCCGCTTCGACCTTCCTGTAGGGGTAGGCGGCCAGACCGGAAAGGTGCGGCTTGAAAGCGTCCATGCCCCGACATTACTTCAACTCCCTCGCAGCCGGCGTCCTGGCGGCGGCCTTGGCGACCTCGGCGCCGACGTCGGCGGCGTCCCCGCCAGCGTCCGCCATCGTTCCCGCGGTCCGCGTCCAGGCCGCCAGGGTCCGCCCGGGAGACGCTCTCCTCGTGACCGTCGACGGCGTGCCCTCATCGCTCGCCAGTTCCACCTCCGGCACCGTCGCCCTCGACGCCGCAGCTCGCGAGGGCTCGACGTCCGGCACCGAGCCCGGCGAGCCCCGCCGCCTCCGCTTCTACCCCACCCCCACCGGCGCGCAGGCCATCACCTCCCTCCCCGTCGAGCTCGAGCCCGGCATCCTCCGGGTCGAGGTCCGCATCCCGGGCCGAACCGACCCGCTCACGGCCTCCGTCGAGGTCGTCGAGCCCGGATTTCCGGAGGCGAAGCTCTCCGTCGCCCCGAAGTTCATCGCACCGAGCCCGGCCCAGAAGAAGCGCATGGAGGAGGACCAGGCCGCGTTCCGGGAGGCCTTCGGGCGCCCCTTCGAGCCGCCCGCCTTCGCCGGCCCGTTCGTCCGGCCCCGCGACGCGACCGTCACCGGCCCCTTCGGCGAGCGCCGGACGTTCAACGGGAAGAAGCAGAGCCAGCACTACGGCACCGACCTGGCCGGTGCGCTGGGCGACCCGGTCCGCGCCGCGAACGCCGGCGTCGTCGTCCTGGTCCGCGACTGCTTCGCGTCCGGCAAGAGCATCGCCATCGCCCACGGCGGGGGGCTCTTCTCGGTCTACTTCCACCTGTCGGGCTTCGACGTCCGGCACGGCGACCGGGTGGAGCGGGGCCAGGTCATCGGCAAGGTCGGCGCGACCGGGCGCGCCACCGGGCCGCACCTCCACTT
>JBAVCR010000232.1:0-7056 GCA_049586815.1 Anaeromyxobacteraceae bacterium | reverse complement strand
CATCGTGGACATGAGCGCCGCCTACGCCCGGTCCGACCTCGTCGTCTGCCGCGCCGGCGCCACCACGCTCGCCGAGCTGACGGTGTGCAAGAAGCCCTCGATCCTGGTGCCCTTCCCGGCCGCCGCCGACAACCACCAGGTGGTGAACGCCCAGAGCCTCGTCGACGCCGGCGCCGCCGTGATGATCGAGGAGCGCGATCTCACCGGCGAGCTTCTCGCCTCGGAGATGCGGCGCGTGCTCCTCGACCCCGGCGTGCGGGAGCGCATGGCGCGCGCCGCCGGCCTGCAGGGGCGCCCCCAGGCGGCGAGCGAGATCGCCGACGTCCTCACCCAGCTCACGGTCCGGCGCTGGGGCACGCCCAAGGGGCGCGCCCGGGGCCGGGACTTCCGCCCCGTCCGTCCCAGCCCGCCCGGTTCGCCCGGCACGACATGACACTCTTCCGCTCCCGCAGCCCGCGCATCCACTTCGTCGGCATCGGCGGCATCGGCATGAGCGGCATCGCCGAGCTGCTCCTCAACCTCGGCTACACCGTCTCCGGGTCCGACCTGCGGTCGTCCGAGGCCACCCGGCGCCTGGCGGGCCTGGGCGGCCGGATCGAGGAGGGGCACGCGGCCGATCACGTGGGCGACGCCGACGTGGTGGTCACCTCGTCGGCGGTCCGGCGCGACAACCCCGAGGTCGTGGAGGCGCGCCGCCGCAAGGTCCCGGTCATCCCCCGCGCCGAGATGCTCGCCGAGCTCATGCGGCTCAAGCAGGGCATCGCCATCGCCGGCTCCCACGGCAAGACCACCACCACCTCGATGGCCGCCCACCTGATGGCCCACGCCGGCCTCGACCCCACCGCGGTCGTGGGCGGCAAGATGAACACCTTCGGGTCGAACGCCAAGCTCGGCAAGGGCGACTGGATCGTGGTCGAGGCCGACGAGTCGGACGGCTCCTTCCTCCACTACGCCCCCTCGGTGGTGGTGGTGACGAACGTCGACCCCGAGCACCTCGACCACTGGAAGACCGAGGAGGCGCTCAAGCAGGGCTTCGTCGACTTCGTGAACAAGGTGCCGTTCTACGGGACCGCCATCCTCTGCATCGACCACCCCGGCGTGCAGTCCATCCTGCCCCGCGTCGACAAGCGCTTCGTCACCTACGGCGAGGCACCCCAGGCCGACTACCGGGCCACCCGCATCGAGGTCCTGGGGCCGCGCGTGGCCTTCGAGGCCTCGCGGCGGGGCGAGCCGCTCGGGCGGTTCGAGCTCCACATGGTGGGTCGCCACAACGCGCTGAACGCGCTCGCGGTGGTGGCGCTCGCCGACGAGATGGGCGTGCCGGTCGAGGTGACCCGCGCGGCCTTGGCCTCCTTCGGCGGCGTGCAGCGCCGCTTCACCATCCGGGGCGAGAAGGACGGCGTGACCGTGGTGGACGACTACGGCCACCACCCGGCCGAGGTGCGGGCCACGCTGCGGGGAGCGCGCGAGGCCTACGGCCGGCGCGTGGTGTGCGTCTTCCAGCCCCACCGGTACACGCGCACCCGCGACCTGCTCGAGGACTTCAAGACCGCCTTCAACGACGCCGACGTGCTGCTCGTCACCGACGTCTACGCCGCCTCCGAGGAACCCATCCCGGGCATCTCGGGAGGCGCGCTCGCCGACGGCATCCGCGCCTGCGGGCACCGCGACGTGACCCACGTGCCGCGGGCGGGCCTGGCCACGGCGGCGCGGGAGCGGATCCGTCCCGGCGACGTGGTGCTGACGCTCGGCGCCGGCGACGTCACCGCGGTCGGGCCCGAGCTGCTCGACCTCCTGGGGCGGCCGTGACCGACGCTCCCCGACCGGCGCCGCCCGCCTGGGTGGGAGAGATCGCCGGCCGGGTCCGCGGCGAGTGCCAGGCCGACGCACCGCTCGCACCGCGCACCTCGGTGCGCGTGGGCGGTCCGGCCGACCTGCTCGTCCGCCCCGCCGATCCCGCCGACGCGGCCCTGCTCCTGCGCGCCTGCGAGGAGCTGCACGTCCCGGTGATGGTGCTCGGGGCCGGCGCCAACCTGCTCGTCGCCGACGCCGGCATCCGGGGCGTGGTGATCCGGCTTCCCATCGACTTCGGCGAGGAGTCGGAGGACGGCGAGCGGCTCGTCCTGTCGGCCGGGGCCCCGATCTCCCGGCTGGTGCAGCGGGCCGTGGCCGCCGGCCTCACCGGCTGCGAGTTCGCCGCCGGCATCCCGGGAACGCTGGGGGGGGCGGTGGCCATGAACGCCGGCACCCGCATCGGCGAGATGAAGGACGTGGTGGAGCGGGTCGAGGTGGCCTCGTCGGCTGGCCTGCGCTTCCTCCCCGCGTCCGGGCTGGGCTTCGCCTACCGCACCTGCCGGCTGCCCCCGGGATCGATCATCACCCGGGTGGGCTTCCGCCTCCGCCGCGGGGACCTCGCCGCGAGCCGCGCCGTCATGGACGCCGACCGCGAGCACCGGCGTCGCACCCAGCCGCTCAACTGGCCGACCTGGGGATCGACCTTCCGCAACCCGCCCGGCGACCACGCCGGGCGGCTCGTCGAGGCGGCCGGGCTGAAGGGGCACCGGGAAGGGAACGCGATGTGGTCCGACGTGCACGCCAACTTCGTGGTGAACCTGGGCGGCGCCACCGCGCGCGACTGCCTCGCGCTCATCCGGCTGGCGCGGCAGCGGGTCCGGGAGCGGTTCGGCGTGGAGCTGGAGCTCGAGGTGCGGCTCGCCGGCGCGTTCGCGCCGGACGAGTCTCCCTGACGTGGAGGCGGTCATGGGACGTTACGCGGGAAGGAAGGTGGCGGTGCTGTACGGCGGCAGGTCGGCGGAGCGGGAGGTGTCGCTCGCCACCGGCAAGGCCTGCGCCGAGGCGCTCGCCTCGCGCGGCCTCGACGTGACGCTCGTCGACGCCCAGCTCGACCTGGCCGAGCGGCTGCGGGCGCTCGGGGCCGACGTCGCCTTCCTCGCGCTCCACGGGCGCTACGGCGAGGACGGCTGCGTCCAGGGGCTGCTCGAGTCGATGGGGATCCCGTACACCGGCTCGGGCGTGCTCCCGTCCGCCATGGGCATGGACAAGGTGGTGTCGAAGCTCGTCTTCCGGGACGCCGGGCTCGCGCTCGCCCCGTACCGGGTCTTCCCGCCGGCGCGGGCCGCGGCGGTCACCCCCGGCGACCTGCCGTTCGGGCTGCCCGCCGTGGTGAAGCCGGCCTGCGAGGGCTCCTCGGTGGGAGTGCACGTGGTGAAGGAGGCGGGCGAGCTGCCCGCCGCGCTCGCCGACGCCGCCCGCTTCAAGGGCGACGTCATCGTGGAGCAGTACCTGCGCGGCCAGGAGGTGAACGTCGCCATCCTCGACGGCACCGCCCTCGGGACCGTGGAGATGGTCCCCTCGCGCGAGTTCTACGACTACGTGGCCAAGTACACCCCCGGCTCGACGACCTACCACGTGCCGGCGCGCCTCTCGCCCGAGGTGACGGAGCGGGTCTGCCGGGACACCGAGACCGCCTATCGGGCCCTCGGCTGCGCCGGGGCGGCCCGGGTGGACTTCATCGTGACCCCGGACGGGACGCCCTGCATCCTCGAGGTGAACACGCTCCCGGGCATGACCGGGACCTCCCTCGTCCCGAAGATTGCCGCCGGCAAGGGCATCCCCTTCCCGGAGCTCTGCGAGCGCATCCTCGACGGCGCCTCGCTGAAGGCCTGATCCCTCTTTCGGGGCTCACTCCCCGAGAGGGGCGCTTGCCCGGGTCCCGGGTTCCTGGGACCTTGAAATTACTGGACAGGATCGCCCCCTCGGGCATCCTGCGCAGTTGGGCGATACCGTCCGGAAGCGGCGGGACGGCGGCGGGGATTCGGGAGGCGGTGGGTGGCGCGGGCGCGCAACAGGCGGCGTGTGGAACCGGGGCCGAAGGCCCCTGCGGGCGCTTTGCGCCACGGGCTCACGCTCGCCCTCGCCTGGTCGCTCGGCGCAGCGGCGCTCGCCGTCGGCGGCGTGGCCGGCTGGCGCTACGTCACGCAGGGTGAATCACTCCGGGTCGGCGCGATCCGCGTCACCGGCGCGGCGCGCGCCACCGACGACGAGATCCGCGCGCTCTCCCCGGTGCGCCCCGGCGACGGCTTCCTCTCCGCCGACGTCGACGCCGTCGAGCGGGCCGTGCTCCGCCACCCCTGGGTGGCCACCGCCCTGGTCCGCCGACGCCTGCCTCCTTCCCTCGAGATCGCGGTCACCGAGCGGGAGCCCCGGTTGCTCGTCGACCTGGGGGGAACCTACCTCGTCGACCGGGACGCGCAGGTCTTCAAGCGGGCCTCGCCCGGCGACGGCCTCGACCTGCCCGTGGTGACCGGCTTCGGCCGGGAAGACTTCTCCCAGCGGCGCGCGGCGGTGGAGAACGGCCTCCGCGGCGCGCTGGCGCTGCTCGACGAGTACGCGCGCGAGGGGCTCGTTCCCCTCGCCGCGGTCCAGGAGATCCACCTCGACGCGGACTGGGGGGTCACCCTCTACGTCGGCGACGAGGGAACGCAGGTCCGGCTCGGCCAGGGGGACCTGCCGCAGAAGCTCGCACGGCTCCACCGCGTTCTCGAGGCGCTCCGCGCCGAGGGGCGCAGGGCCGAGGTGATTCACCTCGACGACCGGAGCCACCCGGATCGGGTCGGCGTCCGGATGTCGGGGAGCAGCAGCAGCAACGGCGGTGGCAGCACGCAGGACGGCGCGGGCGGGAAGCCTGCTCCGGCGAGGCAGGATGGTGGGGTCCGAGAGGGCCCAGGTCGGCGGCGTGGGCGCGATGCGCCACTCGCCAGGAGGTAGGACATGGCGAAGTCTGGAGACATCCTGGTCGGTCTCGACATCGGGACCACCAAGATCTGCGCAATCGTCGGTGAGGTGACCGACGAGGGCATCGACATCATCGGGATCGGGTCCCACCCGTCGAAGGGGCTCCGCAAGGGCGTGGTGGTCAACATCGACGCCACGGTGGCTTCCATCAAGCGGGCCATCGAGGAAGCCGAGCACATGGCCGGGTGCGAGATCACCACGGTCTACACCGGCATCGCCGGCGGGCACGTGAAGGCGTTCCCGTCGCACGGCGTGGTGGCCATCAAGGAGAAGGAGGTCCGGCAGACCGACGTGGACCGGGTCATCGACCAGGCCAAGGCGGTCGCCATCCCGCTCGACCGCGAGGTCATCCACGTGCTCCCGCAGGAGTTCCTGGTCGACGACCAGGACGGCGTGAAGGAGCCGGTGGGCATGAGCGGCGTGCGGCTCGAGGCCAAGGCCCTCATCGTGACCGGGGCGGTCTCCTCCGCGCAGAACATCGTGAAGTGCGCCCAGCGCACCGGCCTCAACGTGGCCGACATCGTGCTGCAGCCGCTGGCCAGCTCGCTCGCCACCCTCTCCGAGGACGAGAAGGAGCTGGGCGTGTGCCTGGTGGACATCGGCGGCGGCACCACCGACATCGCCATCTTCGCGAACGGCGCCATCCGCCACACCTCGGTCCTCGCCCTCGGCGGCAACCACCTCACGAACGACGTGGCGGTGGGGCTGCGCACCCCCACCCACGAGGCCGAGCGCATCAAGAAGGCCTACGGCTGCGCCATGGCCTCCATGGTCGACCGCGGCGAGACCATCGAGGTCCCGAGCGTCGGCGGCGGCCAGCCCCGCGTGCTCTCCCGCCAGATCCTGGCGGAGATCGTCGAGCCCCGCGTGGAGGAGATCTTCATGCTGGTGCAGCACGAGATCCAGAAGTGCGGCCTCGAGGAGAGCATCGCCTCCGGCGTGGTCATCACCGGCGGGTCGACGCTCCTCTCCGGGATGGGCGAGATGGCCGAGGAGGTGCTCGGCGTCCCGGTGCGGCGCGGCCTGCCGAAGGGGATCGGGGGGCTCGTGGACGTGGTGCGGAGCCCGCAGTTCGCCACCGCGGTGGGTCTCGTGATCTACGGGGCCCAGCAGGCGGCGGGCAGCCCGTACTTCAAGATCCGCGAGGAGAACGTCTACCGCAAGGTCAAGAACCGCATGAAGGAATGGCTGGGCGAGATCTTCTAGGCCCCCGGGGACACGACATGATCGATTTCGACTCGAAGGAACCGGCGGCGAAGATCAAGGTCATCGGGGTGGGCGGTGGCGGCGGGAACGCCATCAACACCATGGTGGCGGGGCGGCTGGAGGGCGTGGAGTTCATCGCCGCCAACACCGACGTGCAGGCGCTCGGCGCGAACCGCGCCGAGGTGAAGCTGCAGCTCGGCAAGAGCGTGTCGCGCGGGCTCGGCGCGGGCGCCAACCCCGACCGCGGTCGCGAGGCGGCGCTCGAGGTGCAGGACGCCATCGGCGCGGCGCTCGCCGGGGCCGACATGGTGTTCGTCACCGCCGGCATGGGCGGCGGCACCGGCACCGGGGCCGCACCCATCATCGCCGACATCGCCAAGAAGAGCGGCGCGCTCACCGTGGGCGTGGTCACGAAGCCCTTCCTGTTCGAGGGCAACCGGCGTCGCAAGCAGGCCGAGACCGGCATCGACGAGCTGCGCGCGGCGGTGGACACGCTCATCGTCATCCCCAACCAGCGGCTCCTGTCGGTGGCCGGGGAGAGCATGTCGCTCGCCGACGCCTTCAAGCGCGCCGACGAGGTGCTGCTGAACGCCGTGCAGGGCATCTCCGACCTCATCACCGTGCACGGCCTCGTGAACGTCGACTTCGCCGACGTCCGCACCATCATGGCCGAGCAGGGCATGGCCCTCATGGGCAGCGGGCGCGCCTCCGGTCCGGGCCGCGCGGTGGAGGCCATGCAGGCCGCCATCAGCTCGCCGCTCCTCGAGGACGTCACCCTCGACGGCGCCATGGGGCTCCTCGTGAACATCACGGGCGGCGCCTCGCTCACCCTGCACGAGGTCGACGAGGCGGTGTCGATGGCCCAGTCGGCCGCCGACCCCGACGCCAACATCATCTTCGGTTCGGTGGTGGACGAGCGGATGGACGACGAGGTGAAGATCACGGTGATCGCCACCGGCTTCGCCAAGGCCGAGGGCGGTCGCCCCCGCGCCTCCTCCCCGCGCCAGGCCGCCCTGCCGGTGGCGAGCGTGGCCG
>JBAVCR010000231.1:0-2376 GCA_049586815.1 Anaeromyxobacteraceae bacterium | reverse complement strand
CGCAGGCGGAGAGGAGGAGCGCGAGGGAGGCCAGGGGCAGGATACGGGAGAGGTTCATGTCGTGGTTCCTCACGGCTCGACCGGGAAGGCGTTCTGGAGCGCCTCGGGGAAGAGCTCGACGTCGAAGTCGTCGGTCCACAGATGGTGAATGATGGAGTGGGCGCGGTGGACGTTGTAGCCGAGGAACCAGGAGACGCCGATCGCCCCCATGTCCACGGCGTCCATCTCGGAGTCCTCGTCGCAGTCGAGGTAGACGAGGTTCACGTACCCGATGGCGTACTGCCTCGGATCGGCGACGCTCGTCGCCTGGATGGCGTACCAGGTGACGCCCTCGGGCGCGTGGTAGAGCCCGTCCGCGTCGAAGAAGCCGCCCGCGTTGACGCCCTGGGTCGACGGGATGTTGGCGACGCTCGGCACCGACCAGGCGATGCGGGTGTCGGGGTTGTTCAACACCTCGGCGTGCGGGCGAAACGTGGCGAGCGCCGGGATGGTGTGGGCCCGGCGGAAGCGGGTGCTGAACCAGTCGTAGACGTGCCCGGATTGCCGGAACACCGGGAAGGTGACCTGCGTGCGGGCCTGGGCCCCCGGAGCGTCGCCGACGTTCACGGCGGCGAAGGCACGGCGCACGGCCATCTCCTCCACGCCGTCGTAGTCGTAGAGCTGCCGGGCCGAGAGGATGGCGGCCTCCCGGGCCATCGCGTAGCTCGCGTCACCGGTGAGGTACTTGGCGAGCGCCCAGAACCAGATCCGCGCGGAGCGGTGCAGCCCGATGCCCGGCATGCCCTCGGGAAGGTACGGGCTGTAGCTCTCGTCCAGGGGGTTCGACGACGCGCCGTTCGCGAGGAAGTAGAGGGCGCGGTTCAGCGGGCCATTCTGGTAGTGGGCGTCGAGGCGGGCGATGCCCTCGAACCACGCGTCGGGCGAGAGCCCGTCCGTGGACGGCTTCACCATGCTGCGCAGCGGGCTGCCGCGGCCGGCGCCGGCCTTGCCTGCGAGCACCCAGTCGGTGCCGCCGTCGGGGATGCGCCGGTCGCCCCAGGCGTTCAGGACCTCCGGCGGGGAGCGCGTGAACGACTCGAGCACCTGCCCGTAGAAGTCGGCGGTGCCCTCTGCGAGCCCGGCCGACTCGCCGAAGTCCCAGAGGTAGAGCCCGAGGGCGTCCTGCATCACGCCGTGGAAGAGCTCGTGGCCGACGTAGTCGGTCTCGGCGAGGGGGAGGACGCCGCCCGGGAGCGCGGGCCACGTGCCGGCGGTGACGAAGAGCGCCTTCTGCCAGGAGTCCCACGCGGCCCGCGGCGTGCTGGTCCACGGGTCGACCACCTGTACCTGCGCGAGGGGGGAGGTTCCCTGGTTGTCGACGCCCTGCAGGAAGAAGACGCTCGCGTACAGGTCCCAGGCCTGGCCCAGCGCGTGGTGCACGTCCACGCCGAGCGTCTCGCCGGTGACGGTGCCCTCGAGGTCCGGGCCGGTGAAGGGGAGGCCGTTGCCCCAGGCGTTCGGCTGGCCCGCGGCGACGGGCTGCGCGTAGAGCGGGTTCAGGTACGGGTACGGGACGGGCTGGCCGTCGAGGAAGTGCTGTTCCCAGAGCGTGTGGATGCCGGTGACGCCGGTGATCGGGTGCGGGTTCACGCCGCGGGTCATGTCCACGAGGAAGCTGGCCGTCCCCCCGGCCGCGTCGGTGAACGTGGCGGTCTGGAGATCCACACGGCCGACGTAGTGGCCGTAGCCCACGCTCACGGTGGGCTCGGCGGAGACCCAGGTGTTGCCGTTCAGGTCGAGGGGCGGCTCGAGGGCCACGTGACGGAGCGCGTCCCAGGACTTGAGGATCACGCCGGTGTTCCCGTCCACCACGTAGGTCATCTGCCGCGCGCCGTCCCGGTCGTTGCGGAGATCGGTGCGGACCTCCCAGGCCCACACCCACGGTGACGTGGAGGGCAGGCCGGCGCCGCGGGCAAACCAGCCCGCGTAGCCCCTGTGGGCGCGGCCGACGCGGCCCGAGGACGGGTCGTCGGCGCGGTCCGACGGGAAGACGACGAGCTCGGCCCGCGGCGCGGTGCGAGGCGGACCGGACGCCCCGAGCACCTCGAGGGCGCGGGCGACGGCCTCGGTCCCGGTGATGGCCGGGGTGCCGCCGAGCTCCACGCCGGCGGCGACGGCGTTCTCCACCGTCCGCACCGAGCCGTCGGCGAGCACGTGGGCGATGGCATCGGCGCCCCACACGCGGGCGCCGTTCCAGGTCTGGGACATCCGGACGATGGTCTCGCCCGACGGCCCCACGACGGAGGTGCGGGCGGCGAACCCACCCCGAGGCGCGACGCCCAGGGAGGCCTTCATGGCCTCGAGGTGGCGGGTCGCCACGGCGACGCGCGCCGGGGC
>JBAVCR010000230.1:0-1935 GCA_049586815.1 Anaeromyxobacteraceae bacterium | reverse complement strand
TCGCTCCCGCCCCAGCCGCCTCCCCGACGGGACCGCGCCGCGCTCGCGGTCGTGCTCTTCGTCTTCGGCGGCCTCTTCCTCGTCTTCTTCGCGTTCCTCTGGCTCGCCTACGGGGCGGTGCGGGGGGAGGCGCCGCGCCTCGCCTCGGGCCCGCGCATCGGGGTCGTGGACATCAAGGGTCCCATCGGCATGGGGCGCGGATCGGTGGAGGCCGAGCCGCTGCTCAAGATCCTGAAGCGCTACGGCGAGGACTCCGACATGCGCGCGGTGGTGGTGCGCATCGACTCGCCCGGCGGCGCGGTGGGCACGAGCCAGGAGATCCTCGACGGCCTGCGGCGGCTCGCCGAGGACCGGGTGGTGGTCTGCGCCATGGGCAACGTGGCCGCCTCGGGCGGCCTGCTCGTGGCCATGGGCTGCGACCGGATCGTCGCCGAGCCCGGCACGCTGACCGGCTCCATCGGCGTCATCAGCACCTTTCCCAACCTGCGGGGCCTGCTCCACAAGATCGACGTGGAGGTGAACACGGTCACCGCCGGCAAGATGAAGGACGCCGGGAGCCCCTTCCGCGAGTTCACCGCCAGCGACAAGGCCTACTGGCAGGAGCTGGCCGACCGCATTCACCGCCAGTTCATCCAGGCGGTGGCCGAGGGGCGCGACCTCACCGTCGAGCAGGTGGAGAAGTTCGCCGACGGGCGGGTCATGACCGGCGAGCAGGCAGTCGAGCTCGGCCTCGTCGACGAGCTGGGCGGCTTCCAGGACGCCGTCGACCTGGCCAAGGAGCTGGCCGAGATCCGCGGCGAGCCCCGGCTCGTCTTCCCGCCCGACGAGCGGGCCCGCTTCCTCGAGGACCTGCTCGGCGGCGTGGCCCAGAAGGTGGCGACGGCCGTGGCCGAGTCGGTCCGCACCGAGCTGCACCGGCAGTCGACGACGGCCGAGGGGCCGGGCGTCTACTTCCTGGCGCGATAGGGGATCGCGTGGAGAAGCCGCTCTGGGCGCCCTGGCGGATGGAGTTCATCCGGGCCGAGAAGCCGGCCGGCTGCATCTTCTGCCTCTTCCCGGCCGAGGAGGGGGAGGAGGCCGACCGGAGGAACCTCGTCGTCCACCGCTCCGACCGCTCCTTCACCATCCTGAACCGCTACCCCTACAACAACGGGCACGTCATGGTGGTGCCCCGCGCGCACGTCTCCCGCCTCGAGGATCTCGACGCCGCGGCCTTCTCCGACCTGCAGGAGGAGCTCCGCCGGGCGGTGGCGGTGATCCGGGCCGCGTACCGGCCGGAGGCCATGAACGTGGGCATGAACCTGGGCAGGGCGGCCGGGGCGGGGATCGAGGATCACCTGCACTGGCACGTCGTCCCGCGCTGGGGCGGCGACACCAACTTCATGCCGGTCCTGGCCGACACCAAGGTGATGATCGAGCACCTCGACGAGAGCTGGCGGCGCATCCGGGAAGGGTTCGGCGCCTGACGGGCGCCGCGCCGCGGGCACAGTGAACTGGCTCCTCGTCGCCCTCGGGCTCGCCGTGGTGGCCGCCGTGCTGGGCTACCGCCTGCGGCGCCGGCGCGAGCAGGCCCAGGCCTACCTCAAGGGCGTCCGGTCGATGATCTCCGACGACCCGGACGCCGCCATCCAGGCGCTGTCCGACGCGGCCCGGCTCACCAGCCCCGAGGCCGTGGAGACCTACCTGGCCCTCGGCGACCTGTTCAAGCGGGAGGGAGACCTCACGCGGGCCATCCGGCTCCACCGCAACATGCTCCACCGGCCCGGCCTGCCCGCCCCGCGGCGGGCGGAGGTGGAGCGCGAGCTCGCCGACGACTACCGGCGGGCCGGCATGCTGGCCGACGCGGCCGAGGCCTACCGAAGGCTCATGGAGGCGGGCGACGCGCTCGCCGCGGCCGGGCTGCGGGACGTGCTCGTCGACCAGAAGCGCCACGCC
>JBAVCR010000229.1:0-2486 GCA_049586815.1 Anaeromyxobacteraceae bacterium | reverse complement strand
CATTATAGGGACCGACCCCTGCAAGTCAAGGCGCGCCGGGCCGGCGCCCTGCCCGGCCCGCCGCGTCGTCGTGACTGGGTATAACCTCGGACCGGCGAGGCGCCCTACGGCTTCACGAGACCGCGGGCCACCGCGAGGAGCGCCGCCTCGGCCTTCGTCGAGACGTCCATCTTCTCGTAGATTCGCTTCACGTAGGTCTGCACGGTGCCCTCGGCGATCCCGAGGGCGTTCGCCACGTCGGCGTAGGTGTGGCCGTGGACGAGGAGCTCGAGCACCTCGCGCTCCCGCTTGGAGAGCGCGGGCCCGTGGTTCCGCTGGTCGGGCGCGTCGCCCCGCAGCTCGGCGAGCAGCACCTTGGCGGCCCTGGGGCTGATGGGGGCCGAGTCGCCGCGCAGCACGTCCTCCACGGCCCGGGCGAGCTCGCCGGCGTGGAAGGGCTTCAGGATGTACCCGGCCGCGCCGGCGCGGAGCGCACCGAGCACCCGCGCCGGGATGTCCACGGCGGTGAGCGCGATGCAGAGGGTCTTCGGGACCTCCTGGCGGATGGCGGCGATGACGTCCTCGCCGCTCATCTTGGGCAGCCCCAGGTCGACGAGCGCCACGTCGGGGACCTCGCGACGGGCGAGCGCGATGCCGTCCTCGCCGGTGGCCGCGGTCCCGCACATCTCGAAGCCGTGCGCCGTCAGGACCTGCGCGATGAGGCGGGAGACGGCCTCGTCGTCCTCGATGGCAATGGCTCTGGTCGGCATTCCGTTGGTTCCCCCGTCCGTCCGCGCGAAACCGCTCCGGCCCTCTCGACGTACCACGTACAGGGTACCCCGGCAATCACGCCTTCGCCACACCGGGAAGGGGCGTACCGGGGCCTCCACGGGGCTCCTCTCACATCGGGTGCACCGGTTCCTCCCGGCGGGCGCGGATGCGCGGCACGAGGATGAGCGCGAGGCCGTAGAACGCGAAGGCCAGGATGAGCGTGGCCGGCCGCCCGCGAGGGAGGTCCTCGAGGAGCATCTTCAGGCCGGTGAAGCCGAGCAGCGGGTAGGCGAGCCAGCCCGCCTCGACGAGCGCGGGGCGCCGGCCCAGCCAGGCGAGGCCAGAGGCGGTGAGCACGAGCGTCACCGTGCGCAGGGTCGCGAGCGCCGCGGGGCTGCCCGCGCTCCCCTGCCCCGCCACGGCCGGACCGAGGAGGGCCACGAACGTTCCGGCGAGGGAGAGCGCCAGCGCGGAGAGCGCCACGAGAGGCGCGACGTGCTCGAGGGGCGAGGTGCGGGGCGCCCGGGTGGCGAACCCGGCGCTCCCGGCGAGCGCCACGAGCGCCACGACGCTCGCGATGGGCGGCGTCCAGGCGACCTCGGTGCCGACGAAGAGGGTCCGGACGCCCTGGAGCAGGAGGCCGCTGCCGAGGACCGCCGCCGCGGCGTAGAGGACCGAGTGGGTGGCGAGCGTGCGGCTCCTCTCGCGGGTGGCGAGGCCGCCGAGCGCCAGCGCCAGGACGCTCCAGGCGACGGACCGGGACGGCTCCCCGACGAGGAGCCCGATGCCGGCGAGCGAGAGGACGAAGGCCACCGCCCCGTAGAACCAGAAGTTCTCGCGGATCTTCTGGTGCCGCTGCACGAAGGAGAAGGCCACCGCGTAGGAGGCGGCGCCGAAGACGAGCGCGGCGACGCCGAAGCCGGCGTGGCCCAGGCCGGAGCGCGCCGAGACCCAGACAGCGCCCCCGATGCCGACCGCGATGACGGCCGCGGCCTGCGCCATCTCGAACGGGACCACCTTCCGCCCCATGTACAGGGTGCGGGTGGCGATGCTCCCCAGGTAGAGCCCCACGAGCGTCGCCTGGGCGAGGAGCGCCAGCCCCGGTCCCTCCCGCGTCCCGGCGTCGGTCGCGTGCACGGCGACGAGCAGCACCATGAGGTCGGCGACCAGCGCCACCGGCCAGCGGAGCAGCGTCCAGTCGCGGACGTAGCCGATCCAGAGCGTGCCCGCCCCGAGCGCGGAGAGGTAGATCGCGCCGGGGACGAGCCTCCCCGAGGCCGCCATGAGCGCGATGGCCGTGGCCACCCCGGACATCGAGACCACCCAGGCGAGGGCCTGCAGGCCGCGCCGCGTCGCGAGCAGGAGCGCCGCCGCCGTGAGCACGGCGAGGAGCGCGGCCGCGACCGGCGGGGAGAAGAGCTTGAACCTGCTCGCCCCCTCGAAGAGGAGCGGGAAGCCGATCACCACCACGGAGACGGCGTGGAAGGCCGCGGAGAGGCTCTTCCCCGACCGGCCCGCCAGGTCGGCCATGAAGAGCCAGGCCCCGGCGTAGGCGAAGCCGAGCCCCACGCCCATCCAGGCCGGGATGCGCCCCGAGTCGGTGAGGGCGCGCAGCACGAAGGCGCCGGCGAGCACGAGGAGCGTCCGTCCGCCGAGCGGGACCGCCCCGGTGAGGAGCGACGCGCTCCACCCCTCCTCGCCCCCGGGCGTGGAGGCCACGGAGGCCGCGGGAGCGC
>JBAVCR010000228.1:0-2635 GCA_049586815.1 Anaeromyxobacteraceae bacterium | reverse complement strand
GATGATGGGCAGGAGGAAGGCCGCCGTCTTGCCGGTGCCGGTGGCGGCGGTGCCGATGACGTCCTTGCCCGCCAGCGCCGGGGGGATGGCGCGGGACTGGATCGGGGTGGGCTGCTCGAAGCCGGCCCGCTCCAGCGTGGCGAGGGACTTCTCGGAGAGCTGCAGGTCGCGAAAGGTGGTCACGGCGGTCCTTATCTCACGTTCCGCCCATCCAGAGGGCGATGAGGGCGGCGGCCGCCGGGACGGCCTGGACGTAGAGGATCTTCCTCGAGACCGAGACCGCCCCGTAGGCCCCGGCCGCGATCACGCAGCAGAGGAAGAAGGTGGCGCGCGGGACGAGGTCGGGCCCCGAGGCGAGCGCCCAGAAGAGGCCGGCGGCGAGGAACCCGTTGTAGAGCCCCTGGTTCGCGGCCAGGTCCGCCGTCATGGCGGCCTTCTCCTCGCTCATCCGGAAGAGGCGCCGGGCCCGGGTCCGCCAGAGGAACATCTCGAGCACCAGGAACCAGACGTGGAGCAGGGCGACCACGACGACGAGGGCCAGGGCGAGGGTCCGCATGCGGGAAACCTAGCGGCCCCGCGCCCGCCCGGCCCCGGTTTCGCGGATCGCCGCCCCGGTGTAGGTGTCCTCCCTGCACCCTCCTCGTGGGATGTCTCCCGCGGTGAACGGGACGTAGAGTGCAATGGTCGGGGAAGCGCAGGAGGGGGAAGTGCAAACGTCGAATGGATGGGTGGGCTCCGTCTGGAGCCATCGCGGAGGCCGGCTCGTGATCGGGCGCCTCCGGGAGATCCGGGGCAACACCGCGACGCTGTCGGTCGTCGGCCTCGGGCCGTCGTTGCCCGCAGGGGTGAGCGTGCTGCCCCCCGGGCCGGGAGGGGACTCGCTCGTGCAGGTGCCGGTCTCGATCCTCCTCGCCGCATGGAAGCGGATGGGGGATGGGAGTCCGGTCCCGTCCGGAGCCTGAGGCCCGGCCCCGCTCCCGGCCGGGGCGGCGAGATCTTCGAGGATCAGTCGGGCACGACGGGGACCGTCGCGTCGTGCTCACCATCGAGGACGTCACCGACCTCGCCTTCCTGGCGAGCCAGGTGGAGCGGCGGGAGCGGGCCTACTGACCGCTACTTCGTGATGCGCTCGTAGGTGACGACCTTCACGTCGAACCAGCGGGTGCCGTCGGTGCGCTCGAGGGAGACCTGGAAGGTCGTGGGGTCGGGCCTGCGCCAGATGGTGCGGGTCTGGGGCGGCTTGCCGTCGCGGGTCCGCTCGAGGAAGCGGTAGGCACCCTTCCACAGGGTGGCCTCGCCGGTCCGGAAGCTTCCGTCGCTCGACCACGAGAAGATCTCGATGTTTCCCGTCACGGCGTCCCAGGGCATCACCATGTCGGTCTTCAGGGTGGTCTTCCTCTCCCCGAGCTGGACCTCCTTCTCGTGGGTCTGGCGGAGCACGGTCCCGAACTGGGTCTCGAAGCAGCGGACGTCCTCGGGCTTGCCGTCGACCGTCCCCTGCCAGCACGAGCCGGCCAGCTGGCGGAGCCAGCCGTAGTGGTTGAGGGGGTCCTGCGGATCGCCGCGCTTCAGGGGCTGCAGCGGTTCTGCACCGGCCACCGAGAGGAGCAGGGGGAGCGCGAGGAGGAGGCGTCGCAGGTGCATGGGGGTTCTCCGGGGTGGGGCGGGGATTCTATCCGGTCCTGGGGAAGTCGCCGCCGTCAGCTCCCGTCCGGCCGGGCCGCCCGACGGGACGGGAGCCCGTGCGTCATCCTTCTCGCCTCAGACCGGGTGGAATGAGGGGGGGGCCCCTTTCGTGACTCGCCCCCGACTTCTCTCGCGGCATGAATTCCCGCCCGCATCACCTCCCCACCAAGGAGCCGTGCCATGAAAGCCACCCGGAAGATCGTGCTCGCCGCAGGACTCGCCGCCCTCGCCCTCCTCCTCCCGGCAGGCGCACGCGCCGATGCCACCGTGAAGGAGGCGAACGACGCCATCGCCGCGCTCAAGAAGGCCGACCCCGGCCTGAAGAAGTTCTTCTCGAAGTCGGCGGGCTACGCCGTCTTCCCGAACGTCGCGAAGGGGGGTCTCGTGATCGGGGGCGCCGGCGGGGCCGGCTACCTCTACGAGGGCGGGAAGCCGGTGGGGAAGACCGGGCTCTCCCAGGTGACCGTGGGTGCCCAGATCGGCGGGGAGGCCTACGTCGAGGTGATCTTCTTCGAGACCAAGGAGGCCCTCGCCGCGTTCAAGAAGGGGGAGTGGGCCATGGCCGCGCAGGTGAGCGCCGTGATCGTGAAGTCGGGCGCCTCCGCCGACGCGAAGTACAAGGACGGCGTGGCCGTGTTCACCCTGATGAAGGGCGGAGCGATGGCCGAGGCCAGCGTGGGCGGCCAGAAGTTCACCTACGAGCCGCTCGACGGCACGAAGAAGTAGCGGGGAGCGCGTCCACCGGGACGCGCGGGGGGGGAACGACATGAAATGGCTCGTCCGTGCGGCGGTCGCCGTCGTGGTCCTCGGGATCGTGCTCGCGGGGGTCGTCGCCTGGGTCGTTCCCGGCATCGCGAAGAGGGAGGCCTCGGCGCAGTTCGAGAAGGCGACCGGGCGCAAGCTCACCATCGGCGAGCTCGAGATCCACCCCTTCACCTGGGACGTGAGG
>JBAVCR010000227.1:0-3744 GCA_049586815.1 Anaeromyxobacteraceae bacterium | reverse complement strand
ACGTCGCACCCCACGGCCCGGAGCCGGGAAGCGTTCTCCGCCCGGGCCGCGGCGACGACGGGAACCGACGCGAGCGCGGCGTCGCTCCGCAGGCCGGAGAGCGTGTCGCCGCCGTCGGCTGGCGGGTCGACGAGGACCACGACGTCGGGGACGAAGCGCGCCGCGCCGACCCCGGCCAGGAAGCCGGGGCGCGCCGGCTGGGCCACGAGACCCGCCTCCTGGAGCTGGCGGACCACGTGGTCGACGGCGTTGCCGGCCTCGCCGACCACGAGCGCCTTGCGGCGCGCGTCGACGGCGTCCTGGAGGTCGTCGGGGAGCGGCATCCCGTGGCGCAGCATGAAGGAGGCGAGCTCCTCGCGCGCGATCCGCCGGTGCCCGCCCGGCGTCCGGTGCGCCCGGAGCCTCCGCGCCTTGATCCAGTTCACGACGGTCGGGAGCGACACGCCGAGCACGTGGGCGGCCTCGAAGGTGGTGTAGAACCGGCGCATCGGGAGGGAGCGGAGCATACACCAGACCGTGGTAAGGAAACTCCATGCCCCCTCCTGCGACGTACCTCCTGGGTGCAGTCCAGATGACCTCGACGGCGGACCGGGCCCGCAACCTGGCCACCGCCATCCGGCTCCTGAACGAGGCCGCCGACCTGGGCGCGAAGCTCGTCGGTCTGCCGGAAAACTTCGCGTTCATGGGGCGGGACGAGGATCGCATCGCGAACGCCGAGGGGGTGGAGGGGCCCACGATGGCCGCCATCCGCGAGGTGGCGCGGGCGCGCCGCATCTGGATCGTGGCCGGGTCGATTGCCGAGAACGTGGGACAGACGGACCGGACCGCCAACACGAGCGTCCTCGTCGCCGAGGACGGCTCGATCGCCGCCACCTACCGGAAGATCCACCTCTTCGACGTGAACATCCCGGACGGCGCCCGCTACGCCGAGTCGGAGAGCGTGGCGCCCGGCGACAAGGTGGTGCTCGCCCCCACGCCGCTCGGCCGGGTCGGCCTCACCATCTGCTACGACCTGCGCTTCCCGGAGCTCTACCGGCAGCTCGCCGGCCTGGGCGCCGAGGTGGTCTTCATCCCCGCTGCCTTCACCCTCTTCACCGGGAAGGACCACTGGGAGGTCCTCCTCCGGGCCCGCGCCATCGAGAACCTCTGCTACGTGGTCGCGCCGGCCCAGGTGGGGCGCCACTCGGCGAACCGGCTCACCTTCGGGAACGCCATGATCGTCGACCCCTGGGGGACGGTGCTCGCCCGCTGCCCGGACGGCGAGGGGGTGTGCGTGGCCCGCTTCGACCGGGCCCGCATGGAGAAGGCGCGCCAGGAGCTCCCGGCGCTGAAGCACCGCCGCCTGTAACCCGATCGCGGGACATCGCCGCGTGTGACGCACGGCGCACCGTCGCCGGGCCAGCGTCTGCCCCCGCCCTGCGCGACCTCCTACGCTCGTCGTGAGGAGGACGGGCGGCATGGCGTGCGGAAGGCGACTCACCGGGATGTTCGCATCCCTGCTCACCCTCGCAGCCTGCGGGAGCGAGCGGCCCGACTTCCAGGTCCGCGACGTCGCGGTCGAGGTCCGGACCGACGCCGCCTTCACCCGGAGCGCCGACTTCCCGGCCCGCGTCGAGAGCACGCTCTCCGCGGCGCTCGCCTACTGGGGCGGCGACTTCCGCCACCTCGCCGGCGTCACCGTCACCTTCGACGGCGCGGCCCACGTGGACTGCGGCGGGTGGCCGTCCGCCACGGGCTGCTTCGACGGCGACATCCGCGTCTCCACGCGGGACGCCGGGGTCACCGTCTCCTGCGTGGAGGCGACCGTGCTCGTGCACGAGGTGGGGCACGCCGTGATCGGCGACGCCGCCCACGCCGACCCGCGCTGGATGGACTTCGAGGCGGTGGCGGCCTCGCTCGTGGGGCGGCCCGGCTACGATGCGGAGGGCCCGGCGGGCTGCGCTCCGGCGGCGAGCGTCTGGCGCCACCCGCCCGACTAGCGTCGCTCCCCGGCGCCCTAACCGGCGCGCTTGCGGAACCGGGCCGTGGCGAGGCCGAAGATGACGATCCCGAACACGAGGAGCGCGACGAGCTGCGGCCAGGTGTCGGCGAGCCCGGCCCCCTTCATCATGTTGGCCCGGGCGATCTCCTGGTAGTAGCGGAGCGGGTTCGCCAGCGTGACGACCTGCATCCAGGGCGGCATGGAGATGATGGGGGTCATGATGCCGGAGAGCAGCATCGCCGGCATGGTGAAGAGCAGGCCGCCGAGGAACGACTGCTGCTGCGTCGACGACATGGTGGAGATGAGGAGTCCCACCCCGAGGGTGGTGAGCAGGTAGAGGAGCGTGGCGAGCGCCATCACGCCCAGGTTTCCCCGCAGGGGCACGCCGAACACCCAGGTCCCCGCCGCGGTGAGGAGCAAGACGTCGAAGAAGCCGATGAAGACGAAGGGCGTCATCTTGCCGGCGAGCAGCAGGGTGGCCGGCACCGGAGTCACCGCCACCTGCTCGAGCGTCCCCTGCTCCCGCTCGCGGGAGAGCCCCATGGCGGTGACGATGGTGGTCACGACCACGAGCAGCATGGCGGCGATGCCCGGCACGATGTAGGGCGGGCTCTTCAGGGCGGCGTTGTAGTAGAGGCGCGGCGACACCTCGATCCGCGCGGGCGGGGAGCGGCCGGCCTTGCGCGCCGCCTCCTCCACCCGCCGGAGCGACTCCTCGCCGAAGTAGCGCGCCACCGCGCCCGCCGCCACGTTGGAGCGGTTCGGGTCGGTGCCGTCGAGGATCACCTGGGCCTGCGCGGGCCGCCCGGCGAGCAGGTCGGAGCCGAAGCGGGGCGGGATGACGATGGCCGCGGCGGCTTCCCCGCGGTCGAGCGCGGCGGCGCCCTCCTCGGCGCTGCCCACGTCCCCCACCCGGAGCAGCGTGCCGTCGGCGAGGAGGCGGCGCAGGTGCAGGCGGCTCTCCGCGCTGCCGTCCTGGTCGGCCACGACCGTGGGCACCCGGTCCACGTCGAAGTTGACCGCGAAGCCGAGCACGACGGTCTGGATGAAGGGCGCGAAGATCAGCATGAACATGACGCGCCGGTCGCGCAGCGTCTGCAGCACCTCCTTGCGGACCACGGCCGCGTACTGGATCCAGGCCCGGGACGGCCGGCGCGGGGCGGCGCTCACGCGATCCTCCGGGCGAAGCGGCGGGTGGCGAGCGCCACGATGGCGACCGCGAAGATGGCCATGGCGAGGAGGTCGGGCCAGATGGCGAGGAAGCCGTTGCCCTTCAGGAGCACCTGCCGGAGCGCGTCGACGAGGTAGCGGGCCGGGATGACGTGCGACAGGAACCGCAGCGGGAGCGGCATGTTGTCGATGGGGACGAGCATGCCGGAGAGCAGCAGCGAGGGGAGGAGCGAGGAGAGCGTGCCGGCCTGGGTGGCGACGAGCTGGTTCCGGGTCACCACCGAGATGAAGAGACCCTGCCCGAGCATGCCGGCGAGGAAGAGCAGGCCGGCGAGGATGACGAGGAGCGGGCTCCCCCGGATGGGGACGTCGAAGACGTTCGTCCCCACCCCCAGGATGAGCAGCAGCTGGATGAGCCCGATGGCGAGGTACGGGAGCAGCTTCCCGAGCACGATCTCGAGCCGGCTCACCGGCGAGGCGAAGAGCTGCTCCATCGACCCGCGCTCCCACTCGCCGGCCACGGTGAGCGCGGTGAGGAGCACCGCGGTGATGGCCATGAGGTAGGCGGCGTGGCCGGGGACCACGTAGACGGC
>JBAVCR010000226.1:0-2198 GCA_049586815.1 Anaeromyxobacteraceae bacterium | reverse complement strand
ACGATGCGCTTCGCCCGCATGGCGGCGTCGCTGATGAGGCGCAGGCTCTCCTGGTCCTCGGCGCCGCGCTCGTCCTGGGCCATGATCTGGGCGAAGGCCAGGATGCCGCCGAGCGGGTTGTTGATCTCGTGGGCCACGCCCCCGGCCAGCTGTCCGAGCGCCGACATCTTCTCGGCCTGCACGAGCCGCCGGGTCACCTCGCGCTCCTGGGTGACGTCCTTGTAGACGACGACGAGCGCATCCCCACCGAACGGAAAGGCGCGGAGCAGCCAGGAGCGGTTCCGGAAGGGGATGACCTTCTCCGACGACTCGGCCAGGTGCGGCCGGGGGCAGGGAAGGTCCCCGAAGGCGTGGTCGGTGCAGCGCAGGCCCGGCAGCCCGCCCATCTGCACGCCGGCGCGGCGCGCGAAGGCGGCGTTGGCGCGGATGACCTCGCAGCCGCCCCGGATGATGGCGAGGGGGTCGCGGATGGCGTCGAAGCAGGTGCGCCACTCCTGGGCGGCGAGCCGGAGCGCCTCGGTGCGGGCCTCGAGCTTGGCGTCGAGCTCGCGGTTCAGCCGCTCGAGCTCCGCCTGCCGGGCGGTGAGCATCCGCTGGAGCCGCTGGTTCTCCTCGGTGGTGAAGAACTGGTCGACCGCGTCCTGGATGGTGAGGAGCAGGTGCCCCTCGTCCCAGGGCTTCCAGATGAACCGGAAGATCTCGGAGCGGTTCACCGCCTCCTCGATGGCGGCGGTGTCGGCCTGCCCGGTGAGGAGCACGCGCTGGACGGCCGGGTAGCGCTCCTTCACGAGGCGGAGGAACTCCACGCCGTCCATGCCGGGCATCCGGTAGTCCGAGACCACGACGTGCACCGGCTCGCGGGCCAGGATGTCGAGCGCCGTGGCCGCCTCGGGGGCCTCGAGGAAGGTGCAGGAGATCCGGCGCATCACCCGGCGGAGCGAGCGGCGAACGTGCTCGTCGTCGTCGACGACCAGGACGGCCGCCCGGCGGCTGAGCGCGACGTCGTGCGGCCGGGTCTCGGGTGCGAGTTCCATGGAAGCGCCTGTGGGTCGGTGCACGACCCGATCCAGGTTCCCCTCACCCGGGGTCCCCGTGATTCCAGGCTAATCACCCGGGGCCGGGATGGGTATCCCCGAACCCGGGTCATACCCAAACCACCCGTGACGCTCCGGGGTTGCCCCCTTCTGGGGACTAGACCGCCGGCGCCGTGAACACGCCGCCGCCCTCGGTTCGGGCCCTGGCAAGGGCCTTCCCGGCGACGCGCAGGAGCGCGGCGGCGTCGGCGACGGCCGGCGAGGGGTAGGAGGCGACCCCGATGCGCGTGGGCCCCGCCTGCCCGGGGGGTTCGTCGAGGACTCCCACCAGCCGGGTCGCCACCTGCAGCGCCCCGGAGAGCGGCGTCTCGGGGAGGATCACCACCACCCGCCCCTCCGGCCCCGCCACGGCCGAGTCGCAGAGGCGGACGCCGTCGCGGATCCGGCCGAGCACGTCCGACGAGGAGGGCAGATCCACGAGGAGGAGCGAGAGCGGTTCCCGGTACCGCGACGCCCGGGCGAACTCCCGGCGGAGCGCCGCATCGAGCCCGGTCATGCGAGCGCCTCCCAGACGTCGACCGGGACCACCGGCGCGAGCCCCCCACCGCCCAGGATGTTCACGATGGGCGACGCGGCGGCCCGCACCACGCTCCCGCCCGGATGGACCGGGAGGAGCCCGCCGTAGGTCGACACGTCGCGGTAGAGCGTGCCCGCCTCGGGCCCGTCGGGGGTGATGCGTGTCGCCGGCCGCCGCGCGGCGAAGATCCGCTCCTGGGCGACGAAGCCGCCGCCGCGCCGGTCGCCTGCCGCCTCGTGGACCACACGCTCCCAGTCCCCGGGCGTCATCTCCGCGCCGAGGTGGACGCTCTTGCCGCCGTAGTCCCAGCTGCGCTTCAGCACGAAGCGCTCGCGCGCGCCGAGCAGGGTCTCGACGGTGTCCGCGCCGTGCATGCGGGTCCACGGCAGGCGCGCCGCGGCGGCTCGCTCCACCTCGTCGAGGCCGGCCAGGTCGGCGAGGCCGGCGTCGGCCGAGGCCTCGGAGAGGCGCGCAAAGAGGGCCTTCGCCTCGAGGAGCCCGTTCACCGGGTTCGCGAGCGGCCAGCGTGCGGGCTCGCGGAGCGCCCGGGCGAACGGGGACCCCGGCGGCGTGCGGTGGGCCCAGAC
>JBAVCR010000225.1:0-8255 GCA_049586815.1 Anaeromyxobacteraceae bacterium | reverse complement strand
CGATTCGCCGGGAGGAAAGTGACCCCGAGGTGAGTCGAACACCTGACCTGCGGTTTAGGAAACCGCCGCTCTGTCCATCTGAGCTACGGGGCCGGAAGCGGAGCGGGGGCAATCTACGAGGTCTCGGCCGCAGCGACAACCCCGGACCTCGGCCCCCACTCAGCCCGGCGCGGCACCCCGGAGACGCCTGCGCACCGTGCGCCAGGCGAGGCGCAGCGAGCGCGCCCTCGACCGGTGGGGCCGCCAGGCGACCCGGGCCTCGAAGAGCTCCGCGGGAGTCGCCGCCGGGTCGTCGAGCAGCCCGCGCAGGTACCGGTAGGCGGCGTAGGCCTCGACCGCCTCGGCCTCCCCCGCGCCGAGCGGCACGCATGCGAGCGGGAGGACCTCCTTCCACCGGGCGTGATAGACGCGCATCGCCTCGCGCCACGCTCGATCGAAGGTGCCTGGCGAGTCGTGCCGGACGTCCACGTCGAGGAGCACCCGGTTCGTCCGGCGCCTGCCGATCGCGGTGCAGAGGTCGAGGTCGTAGCCATGGAAGCCCGGGAAGGTCGCCTCGTCGAACGGGCTCGAGGCCCAGTCCTCGCGGCGGACGAAGAGGCACATCCCGTCGACCACGGCCACCGGCGCGATCACCTCGCCCGCCGGGTCGTTCACCATCCACTCGGTGCTGCCGTCGCGGGAAC
This sequence comes from Anaeromyxobacteraceae bacterium, assembly GCA_049586815.1. Classification (GTDB taxonomy): domain Bacteria; phylum Myxococcota; class Myxococcia; order Myxococcales; family Anaeromyxobacteraceae; genus CAIOAK01. The sequence continues at coordinate 7,572 of JBAVCR010000225.1, read as the reverse complement.
CCTGCAGGAAGTGCTGGCGGACGTGGCGGCGGGGCCCCAGCCAGCCCGACGTCGCCCGCGACTTCACCTGGCAGCCGGCGAAGCCCGCCACCCCGGCGTCGGGATGCTCCGCGTAGAGCCGGACGACGCGCACCGCCCAGCCGGGCGCGGACAGGAACTCCACGTCCTCGTGCAGGAAGCAGAGGATCGGGTGGCGGGCCCGGGCGGCACCGGCGTTGTAGGCCCGGGCGAGCCCCCAGGCCGCGTCCCGGTTCCGGTGGACCAGGAGCTCGTGCTCCACCCCGGCCGTCCGCGCCAGGTTGTCGCGAAGCCTCTCCAGCAACCGGTCGTCCAGGGAGCAGGTGACGAAGGAGATCACGGGAGCTCGGGGGCGCGAGGCCCCAATCGTGAACGACCCCCGGCCCGGGCACAAGCCCGCCCTGTACGGGGCGTCTCCCGCTCCGCGCCGTGGCGACGCTCCCGCACATTGCATAGGATGCTCTCCGTGAATCGAGAGCCGTTCCTCCGCACGCGAGCAGGCCGGGTGGCGCTCCTCGCGATGCTCGCGGTGGACGTCTTCGTCATCCCGGTCCTCCTCACCATGGACCTCGTCCCGCAGCGGTTCGGGGACCTGGTCTTCGCGGGGACCATGATCGTCGCCATCGGCGCCATGGGGCGCGGGCAGGGGCGCCTCGTGGTGATGGCGATCGCGCTCGCCGCCTTCGCGGTGCAGTTCTTCCGCTTCCTGGGGCAGTCTCGCGTCGTCGTGATGACCGACGCGCTGCTCTCGGCGCTCGCCATGGCCACCTTCGCCGGCATGGTGCTGCGCGACGTCTTCGGGCGAGACCCGGTCCCCGACCGGCTGCTCGACGTGATCCTGGCCTACCTGCTCGTGGGCGCGGCCTTCGCGTTCGTCTACGAGGCGGTGAACGTGGCGATCCCCGGCTCGATGACCATGGACGGGCACGGGGTGACGTCGGCGGACTACATCTACTTCTCGATCACCACCATGACGAGCGTGGGGTTCGGCGACGCCCTGCCCCGCAATCCCATCATGCGCGCCGTCGCCATGGGCCAGGCCCTCACCGGCCAGCTCTACGTGGCCGTGCTCATCGCCCGCTTCGCCAACCCGGGTCGCACGGGGAACGGGACCTCGCCGTGACGGCCCAGCCCACCGCCTCCGTCCACCGCGACGGAGACGGCACGCTCGTCGTGCGGGTCACGGGCGACTGGACCCTCGAGGCGTCTACGCCGCTGCCCGACGCCACGGCCGCGGACCTCCGCGCCGACCCGCCCTCCCGGGTGGTGTTCCAGGCCGTGGGGCTGGGGCGCTGGGACTCCTCCCTCGTCTCCTTCCTCGCCCTCGTCGCCGACGCCGCGCGCGCCGAGGGGCTCGCCACCGACGCGACCGGGCTCCCCCGCGGCCTCCAGCACCTGCTCGCCCTGGCCGGAGGCCCGAAGCGCCCCCTCCCCCCGCCTCCCCCGCACCAGCCGCTCCCCACCCGCATCGGCGTGGCCGGCATCGACCTCGGCGCCCACGCGACGGGCATGCTCGACTTCGTCGGGCGAGCCTCCCTCGCCGTGAAGGACGTCGTCCTCGGCCGCGGCCACTTCGAGTGGCGCGACTTCTGGCTCCTCCTCGAGCAGACCGGCGGCGCCGCGCTCCCCCTCGTCGCCATCATCAACTTCCTCGTGGGCGCCGTGCTGGCCTTCCTGGGGGCGGTCCAGCTCCAGCAGTTCAACGCCACCATCTTCGTGGCCAACCTGGTCGGGGTGGGCACGGTCCGCGAGACCGGGGCCCTCATGACCGGGATCGTCATGGCCGGGCGGACCGGGGCCTCCTTCGCGGCGGTGCTCGGCACCATGACCGTGAACTCCGAGGTCGACGCGCTCGAGACCATGAACTTCCCGCCCATGGAGTTCCTGGTCGCGCCGCGCATCCTGGCCATGGTCCTCATGATGCCGCTGCTCGTCCTCTACGCGGACCTGTTCGGCATCCTGGGCGGCTACGTGGTCGCCGTCGGCCTCCTCGACCTCACGCCGGCGCTCTACCTGACCCAGACCCGCGAGTCGATGGCCCTCTCCGACGTGATGGTCGGGCTCCTCAAGGCGCCCGCCTTCGGGGCCGTGGTGGCGCTCGCCGGGACCTACTTCGGCATGAACACCGGCCGCACCGCGTCGTCGGTGGGCACGTCCACGACCCGCGCCGTCGTCTCCGGCATCCTCCTCGTCATCGTCGTCGACGCCGTCCTCACCGTCTTCTTCTACGCCGTGAAGCTCTAGGGACCGACCGTGGCCGCCCCGAACCCCGACACCGACCTCGTCACCGTGACCGGCCTGACCATGGCCTACGGCGACTTCGTCGTGCAGCGGGACCTCTCCTTCTCGGTGCGCCGGGGCTCGGTCTTCGTGGTGATGGGCGACAGCGGGAGCGGCAAGAGCACCCTGCTCCGCCACATGATCGGGCTCGACCGGCCCGCGGCGGGGGACGTGCGCTACGACGGGACGCCCTACTGGGCCTCGCAGGAGGCGGAGCGGCGACGGCTGCGCGGCCGCTTCGGCGTGCTCTTCCAGGGCGCGGGGTTGCTCTCCTCCATGACGCTCGTCGAGAACATCACCCTGCCGCTCCGGCAGCACGTGGGCGTCACCCCCGCGGAGGCGCACGAGGTGGCGATCACGAAGCTCGCGCTCGTCGGGCTGGGCGGATTCGAGGACAGCTACCCGTCGGCAGTGAGCGGCGGCATGCGCAACCGGGCCGGGCTGGCCCGCGCGCTCGCGCTCGACCCCGACATCCTGTTCCTCGACGAGCCCTCCGCCGGCCTCGACCCGCTCTCGGCGCGGCACCTCGACGACCTCGTGCTCGAGCTCCGCGACAGCCTGGGCACCACCTTCGTCGTGGTGACCCACGAGCTGCCGAGCATCTTCGCCATCGGCGACGACGCCATCTTCCTCGACGGGGAGCGTCACCGGATGGTGGCCCATGGCCCTCCCCGGGAGCTGCTCGACACCGTCGAGGATCCCAAGGTGAAGGCCTTCCTGCATCGGGGGCAGTACCCATGACGCGAGCCAATCCCAAGGTGGTCGGCGGCTTCATCATCGGAGGGTCGTTCCTCCTCCTCCTGGCCATCGCCGGCCTCGTCTCCGGGAAATTCCTCACCAAGAGCACCACCTTCGTGAGCTTCTTCCCCGAATCGGTGCGCGGCCTGCAGATCGGGTCGCCGGTCACCTTCCGCGGCGTCCCCCTCGGCCAGGTGACCGGCATCGAGGCCTACATGTCCCCGGACGGCAGCGGGATCGACATCGAGGTGACCTTCCAGGTGAACCTCGATCGGATCCGCGACAAGGGCGGCACCGTCAGCCAGCTCGAGGCCATGGGACCCCGGGCGGCCGCGAAGGACCTCGCGGCGAAGGGACTCCGGGCCGAGCTGCAGAGCACGAGCCTGGTGACCGGCCAGCTCTACGTCGACCTCGACTTCCACCCCGACCAGCCTCCGCGGATGGTCGACATCCCCACCCGGTTCCCCCAGATCCCCACGGCGCCGACGAAGCTCCAGCTCCTCGGCGACCGGGTCGAGAAGCTCGCCACCGCGGTGTCCGAGATCCCCTTCGATCAGCTGGCGCGCGACGCCTCCGGCGCGCTCCAGGCGGTCCGCGACCTGGCGCGCGATCCCGAGATCCGCCGGGCCCTCCAGGCGGCGGGCGCCGCGGGGCGGGAGGCGCAGCGCACCCTCGCGAACGTCGACAGGCTCGTCAGCGACGTGCGCGTCAAGGTGGGCGACGCCGACGTGAAGCAGGTGGTGACCGACCTCCACCAGACGCTCGAAGCCGCGCAGAAGGGCCTCCTGCAGATCAAGGACACGCTGGCCGGCACCTCCGGCGCGCAGCGCGAGCTCTCCCACACGCTCGGCGAGATCGCCCGCGCGGCCGCCGCGGTCCGCGTGCTCGCCGAGTACCTGGAGCGCAACCCCTCGGCGCTCGTCGAGGGGAAGCCGCCCCCGCCCAAGTGAGGAACCCCATGCGCATCCCGACCTGGACGCTCGTCGCCGTCGCGCTCGCCACCGCGGGCTGCTTCGGGACCTCCCCGCCTGCCCGCTTCTACGTGCTCTCGGCCAACCCGCCCGGGCCGACGTCGCTTCCCTCCCCGGGCCCGGAGCCCGCCCTCGGCGTCTTCCCGACCCGCATCGCGGCCTACCTCGACCGGCCCCAGATGGTGACGTTCCAGGGCGACAACGCCGTCGCCCTCGACGAGTACGCCCGCTGGGCCGAGCCGCTCGGCTCCGGGATCACCCGCGTCCTCGCGCAGGAGCTCGCCACGCTCGTCCCCACCTGGCGCGTGGTGCCGCAGCCCTGGGATCCCACCATCCCGCTCCGCGCCCGGCTCGTCGTCGACGTGACCGCCCTGGGCTGGAACCAGAACGGCGAGGTCCGGCTCGAGGCCAGCTGGGTCGTGCTCGACGCGCGCGGGGAGGCGCCGCTGGCCCGTGGGCGATCGGTGCTGCGGCGGGAGGCAGCCGCCAAGGGGACGGACGCCGCCGTCGCCGCCTCGAGCGCGCTCCTCGGCGACATGGCCCGGGAGATCGCCCAGGCGGTGCGGGCCCTGCCGGTCCCCTAGGCTGCTACTTGCGCAGGATGCGGAGCGCCCGGGCTGGCTCGTCGACGGCAAGGAACAGGCTCACCTTGCTCGCGCTCCGGGCCGTGCCCACGTAGCCGTAGTGGATGTTCACACCGGCGGCGCCCAGCCTGTCGGCGACGCGGGCCAGCGCCCCCGGCCGGTCGGGGATGCGCACCTCGACGAGCTCGTCCACCGTCGTCTTCCACCCCTGCGCCTCGAACACCTTGCGCGCGACGGCCGGCCGGTCGACCACCACGCGGACGAACCCCTTGCCGTCCATGCTGGCCGCGAGGAACGCGCGGATGTCGACCTTCTTGGCGCCGAGCGCGTCGGCGACGGCGCCGAGCGTCCCGGGGCGGTTCTCGACCCATGCGGAGATCTGCTTGACCTTGGGCATGCGGGGTCCATAGCGGGCCCGCCTTCCGGTCTCAAGCCCGCAGCGGGGTCCGGATGCGCCTTCCCTCGCCGAAGAACTCCTCGATCTCGTCGCGCCGCGCCAGCGTGTCCTCGTACCCGAGCTCGAGCAGCCGCCCCACGTAGACCGGCTCGAAGGCCAGGTAGCTGAGGAGGTCGGAGCCGCTGTCGCCGTGCGCGCCCAGGCCGGACAGGAGGTAGCGGAGGACGCGCGGGAAGCGCCGGTACTGATCGCCGGCGAGCTGGCCCAGGTCGCGCGACGGCCGGAGCACGAGCGTCGGGATGGGGCGCAGGCCGTCCGGGGCCTGTCCAGGGGGCAGGCGCTCGACGACCCGGTTCACCATCTCGAGCCGCTCCACGTCGGCCTCGATGGTCTCGAGGAACACGGCGTTGAGCAGCGTGCCCGCGATCTGGGAGGGCGGGAGGGCCTCGCGGCGGGCCGGGGAGCGGAGCGGCGCCAGCTCGGAGGGCTCGCGCCAGCGCCGCACCCCCACCACCAGGAGCCGCTCGGCCCCCATGTGGATCGGCGGGGACAGCGGGGCGGTCATGCGCACGCTGCCGTCGCCGTACCAGGCGCCCTGGATCCGGACCGGGGGGAAGAAGATGGGGATGGAGGCGGACGCCATGATGTGGTCGAGCCGGATCTGCGTGCGAACGCCCACCCGCGTGGCGCGGACCCAGTTCGGGATGTCCGGGGCGCCGTCGAAGAAGGTCACCGCCACGTTGGTGGCGTAGCTCGTCGCCGTGACCGCGAAGCCGCGCAGGGCGCCGGACGCGATGTTGCGGCGCAGCTCGGCGAGCGGGAGCCGCTCGTGGATGAAGTCGCGCAGCGGCGTCGCGTCCAGCAGGAAGTTGATGCGGCTGCGCTGGAAGAGCCCGCCGGCGGAGAGGTCGCGCATCCAGCGCGTCCCGATGCCGATCATGCGCGCGCCGTCGGTGCGGAAGACCCGCTCCGGGGAGAGCTCGAGCCAGAGCTCGCGGAGCCGGTGGCCCGCCTCCTCGAAGTCGCCGCGCCAGGCGCCCAGGAAGGCGGCGTTGATGCCGCCGGCCGAGACCCCGCAGACGGTCGCGAAGGGAACGGCTCCCGCCGGGAGGACCTCGGCGAGCGCGAGGAGCGCTCCTGCCTGGTACGCCGCCCGGGCACCGCCGCCGGTGAGCACGAGACCTACATGCACGCACCTGGAATCGTACCACCGCGAGGCGGGCGGCGTCACGGAGGAGCCGGGGAAGGCGCCGCCTCCCCCGCCGGCGGCAGGGGCGGATGTGCGCCTCGATATCATCTATCCGTGAACTTCGCTCCGCTTCCCCCATTTGACCGTGAGTCGATGTAGGGGCAGGTGAAGACGGCTCGCGTCACGCCCGCTCGGTACTGGCGGAACGCGCGGAAAGGCCCCAAACATGGGGCATGCAGAACGCCACGCGAACCATCTCCCTCGACGCCGCCACCGTCCACCTGCAGGACGAGCACGAGGTCGACAGCGCCATCGACACCGTGGTGACCTTCGCCTTCGGCAACGCCGAGCCCATCGATCGCTACCTGTTCCGGATCCGCGCCGCGCTGCCCGTTCGACCCACGGTGAAGGAGCTGGTGGAGGCGGTCTTCGAGGCGCGCCGCGAGCTCGGCCCCATCACCGACGAGAACGTCCGCCGGGACAACGCCGCCATGGCCATGGCCGCCTTCCTCTCCGACGACCCGTCCGACCTCGGGCTGCCCGCCGCCATGTTCCGGCTCGGCGCCGAGGTCTGGCTGACCCCGAGCAAGACCCCGTCGAGCTAGTCGTCATCCCGCGCGCGGGCCGAGCGCCCGCAGCGCCTCCTCCACCGCGCGGACCACCCCCGGGATCTCTCCCGGGTGGCTGGGCCAGTGCGGCGAGAGGCGAAGCGCGCCGTCGGGGGTGGCGCAGGCGACCCCGCGGACGCGAAGCTCGCGGGCCAGGTCGGCGGCCCGCATCCCCCCGGGTGGATCGAGCGAGAGGATGCCCGACCGGCGAGACGCCTCCGGCGCCCGGAGGCTCCGGAAGCCCCGCAGGACGAGCTCCGGCTCGAGCCGGTCGAGGTAGTCCTGCACGTGCGCGTGGATGGCGGGCACGCCGAGGCCGAGCAGGACCTCCACCGCTGCCCCGAGCCCCGCCAGCGACGGCTCGGGCATGGCGCCGCCCTCGATCACGTCGGCGCGCCGCCGGAGCGGCCCGTCGTAGCGCATCCGCCCAGGTCCCTCGACGAGGAAGCGGGCCGCGTCCTCATGGGAGAGCCAGCCGGCGTTGCGCGGGACGAGGGCCCCGGCCCGGCCCGGGCGCACCCACAGGAAGCCGGCGCCGAGCACCCCCATGAGCCACTTGTGCGCACCGGCGGCGAGGTAGTCGACGCCCTCCAGGTCGAGGGGGACGCAGCCGGCCGCCTGGACCGCGTCGACGAAGAGCTCGGCCCCGGCGGCGGCGCAGCGAGCGCCGATGGCCCGGAGCGGCATGCGCAGCCCGGAACGGAACTGCACGGCCGAGACCGCCACGAGCCGCGCTCCCCGTGCGAGCACCGCGTCGAGGGCGGCGAGCCCCTCCTCGTCGGAGCGC
>JBAVCR010000224.1:0-6499 GCA_049586815.1 Anaeromyxobacteraceae bacterium | reverse complement strand
GCCCGGGCGAGCGCGTCGGCCGCCCCGGGGAAGTCGCCCCGGGCCGCGAGCGCCGTTCCCAGGTTGTACTGGGGACGGAACTTGCCCGGCGCCTTCGCCGCCGCGTCCGACCAGAGCGCCACCTCGCTCGCCCAGACCGCGTTCCGCTGCAGGGCGAGCGCGCCGAGGAGGAGCCCGAGCGCCACGCCGAGGAGCACGAGCGGGCGGGAGCCGCCGGCGGGGGCGAGCCGGTGAAGGAGGAGGCCCGTCGCCGTCGCGAAGGCGAGCCAGGCGCCGGCCGAGGGCAGGTAGGCCCGGTGCTCGACCATCACGTCGGCGATGGGAACGACGCTCGACTCCACCGCGAGCGCGAGGAAGAACCAGCCGATGCCGAGGGCCACGAGGAGCCAGGCCGGGTCGATGGGGCGTCTCCCCGACGCCGGGCGCGCCCGGACGGCCAGCCAGGCGCCGAGCGCCGCGAGGCCCGCCAGTCCCAGCGCGGAGGCGACGACGCGGAGGTCGGCGAAGGAGCGCCGGACGGCGACGTCGTGGTCGAGCGTCTGCCCGGACGGCCAGGCGAGGAGCCGCAGGTATTCGACCACCACGACCGCCTGCGTCCGGAGGTAGTCGAGCGATCCCAGCGGGGCGTCGGCCCGCGTCTCCGCGGCGACCGCGGCCACGGCGAGGCCCGAGCCCGCGCCACCTCCCGACCCGCGCAGGAGGACCGCGGCAGGGATGCCGAGGGAGAGGAGCGCCACCGGCAGGAGCGGGAGCAGGCGCCGTGCCCTGGGCCCCTCGAAGAGGAGCAGCTCGGCGAGCGCCAGGATGGCAGGGAGCGTGAAGGTGGATTCCTTCGTGTGGAAGGCGAGCAGGGAGGAGAGGAGCACGCCGCCGTAGAGCGCACCGCGGCGCAGCGTGCCCTCCGGCCCGGGCGGCGAGACGCGCCAGGCGAGGTAGAGGGCGACCGTGGCGAGAGAGAAGAACGCGGCGAGAGAGGCGAGCCGCTGCACCACGTAGGTGACGGCCTGCGTGCCCATCGGGTGGGTCGCGAAGAGGGCCGCGGCGAGGAAGGCCGCCGCGCCGGCCTGGGGCGCGATCGCCGAGGCGCGCAGCCTCGGGGTCCGGAAGGCCAGCCGCCCGACGGCGAGGACGAGGAGCGCGTTCGCCAGGTGGACGAGGAGGTTCACGGCGTGGAAGCCGCGTGGATCCGGGCCGCCGAGCCGCCAGTTGAGCGCGAAGGTGAGATAGGTGACGAAGCGGGTTGGAAGGAACCGATAGCCCTGGCCGCCCCGCAGGAAGCCCGGCAGGTCGTGGAGGACGGGGTTGTCGCGAATCTGGCGGAGATCGTCGAAGACGAACGCGCCGCCGAGCGAGTTCGCGTAGGCGAGAAGCCCGAGTGCGACGACGCCGAGCGCGAGCGCCCAGTCCGGAGCGGAACGCCCAGGGGTCGTCCCGGTGAGGGCGCCTTCGGTCACGAGGTCTACCGGAGGTCGCGCTTCTCGAAGGCGAGCGCGGCGATGGAGAGGGCGGCTCCCGCGTAGAGGACCGCGTAGAGCGCCGCGAGCCAGGCCTGGGCAGGGGGCGGAGTCCTGTAGATGACCGCGTCGTTCGCATTCAGCGCCCCCAGGTTGGGGAGCAGGTACCAGAGGAGCCGGGGCACCCACGTCCCCGGCCCCTGCCAGAGGGCGCGGACCTCGCTCGTGTACTGCCCGGCGAGGGCCACCGCGAGCGAGAAGATGGCCGCGAGCGTCGTGGAGGTGACCGACGAGAAGAGGACGGCCACCGCCGCGACCACGAGGTACTGCGCGCCGGTGAGAGCCACCGCGGAGAGGAAGGCCGCGTCGATGGGCTTCATCGATCCGGCGTCGAGGACCAGGACGGCCCCGAGCAGCACCCCCATGGCGACGAGGTTCACGACCAGGATCGCGGCGAGCCCCAGGTAGCGACCGACGATGTACTGGGTGCGGGAGACGGGCTTCGCCACCACCGGCTGGAGCACCCGCCGCTCGATGTCGCCCGAGACGAGGCTCGACCCCACGAAGACGGCGACCAGGATCCCGATGAGCTGCATGGCGGAGAGACCGACGTCGGAGACGATGCGGTGCCAGTCGCCGATGGTGAGGTTCCCGACCAGGTAGGCGGCCAGGATGAGGAGCCCACCGAAGAGGAGCAGGCTCACCTGGACCTTGCGGCGGACCACCTCGCGGAAGGTGACGAGGGCGATGGAGAGGATGCGGCTCACGGAGGGCTCCCGCTGGAAGGGGGACGGCTGAAGCCGGGCTCGGGGGACACGTCGCGGGCCCGCTCCGGGCGGCCGACGCGCTTCGAAAGGGCGGTCGACCACACCCGGCCGTCCTCGCCCACGTAGAGCTCGCCGCCGGCCGGGTCGGGGGGGATCCCGCGCACGAGCCCCTCGTCGACGAGTTGCCGGAGCGAGAGCGGTCCCGCCAGGTAGCGCCTGCGCCACTCGTCCGCGGCGTCGTCGAGCCGGGCCACGGCCTGCTCGAGCCGCGCCTGCGCGAGTTGCCCTTCCACGGCCTTCCGGGTGTCGGGATCCTTCGTCTCGGCGAGCGACTGCTCGAGGAAGGCCACGGCCGCGTCGGCCCGCTTCCCCTTCACGTAGTAGGTGAGGACGTTCTGGCGCACGTGCGGGGGGGCGCCGGGGGTGCGGGCCGAGATCTCGGCAAAGCGCCCGGCCGCGGCCCAGTCGTCGTCGTAGTAGAAGGCGTTGAAGGCACGCAGGTAGGGGAGGATGTAGCGGTCGGGCACGTTTCGGGTGCCCTTCTCGAGGATGGCGTTCGACTCGGCGGTGCGCCCCACGCTCCCGAGCACCACGCCGCCCACCTGGTAGGCGTAGCCGTGGCCGGGGTCGAGGTCGGTGATGGTGTCGAGGAGCGGGAGCAGCTTGTCCCATCCACGCTCGTCCGCCCGCGGCTCGCCGATGTACTGGACGGCCCGCAGCCAGAGGAGGTTGGCGAGGAGGGTGGGGTGGCCGAGAGAGAGCCACCGGGCCATCCCCGGCGAGGGCACGATGGCCACGTCGTAGGGCTTTTCCGACGCGACCTCCAGGCGGTGCGCGGCCGCCACCGTACCTACGGTGAAGGCGAGCGCGACGAGGAGGAGTCGGAATCGGCGCATGGGCTGAGGAAAAGAAGAAGGCCGCCCGGGTTGCCCCGGGCGGCCAGAGTCTAGCCGACGACTGGTGGTGCGCCTAGAAAGCGTTGTCGTTGGCGCGGCGGACCGTCGACCAGGGAGCGCCCACGGTGCCGCAGGCGGCCGGGTTGCCGGTGGCCGGAGGAGCGGTGGCGGCGCCGGTCGAGTCGAGCGAGGGCTTGAAGAGCGCGACGCAGCCCAGGTTGCCGTCGCCGTCGATGTCGGACGTCGACCAGATGGTCAGCTGGGTGCCGAAGGGAGCCGTGCCGCCGCCGACCGCAGCGCCGTAGCAGCCGTAGGTCTGCCCCTCGACCACCCAGTCGAGGTTGCGAGCGGTCGTCAGCTCGGCGTCGGTCCAGCCGAGCTTGGTGGTGGTCGGGCAGGTGCCAGGCAGCGTGCCACTGAAGGCGTAGTACTGGCCAGTGGTGGCGGCAACGCCGGGAATGGTCCGCTCGGACTGGCGCAGCGACTCCTCGGCCTTGAAGAGCGCGTTCACGTTGGTGGGCAGCTCGCCGAACTTGGCGCGCAGCTGGTACTTGAGGAAGTTCGGGATGGCGATCGCCGCCAGGATGCCGATGATCGCGACGACGATCATGAGCTCGATCAGGGTGAAGCCCTTCATCATCTTCTTCTTCATGGTCTCTCCTCCACGGTGAGGTCGGAGGGAGCCACAGCTGCCCCGCCGACTGGAAACGGACGCCATCGAGCGTCCACGAAAGCGACTCGAGGGGAGACCTAGCATCGAGAGTGCCAAGCCCCGGGTCCGCGCAAACCCGCGTAGTCCCGCATGTGGGCCCAGGTGTACTGACGGGCCGCGGCACCACCTCTCGCGCCGCGGTGACGTTTTCCGTCACCCCGGAAGGGTGGTCCAGGTTTTGACACCCGGGTCGTTGCGAAAGATCATCCGGCCCGCATGGCAAACACCATCCTGCGCACCGAGAGGCTCTCGAAGACCTTCGAGGTGGGCGTGCGCCGCAAGCGCGTCCAGGCCGTGAAGGACCTCGACCTCGCCGTGGAGGACGGGGAGATCTTCGGCTTCGTCGGCCCGAACGGCGCCGGCAAGACCACCACCATCAAGATGCTCATGGGGCTCATCTTCCCCACCTCGGGCAAGGCCTTCATCTACGACGCGCCCATCCCGTCGGCGGAGGCGAAGCGCCGCATCGGGTACCTGCCCGAGAACCCCTCGTACTACGAGTTCCTGACCGGACGGGAGGCGCTCGGCTTCTTCGGCCGCCTCTCCGGCGTGGACGGGGGCGAGATGCGCCGGAGGGTGGGTGAGCTGCTCGAGCTGGTGGGGCTCACCGACGCCGCCGACCGGCAGATCCGCAAGTACTCGAAGGGCATGCAGCAGCGGCTCGGCATCGCCCAGGCGCTCGTGGGCGACCCCTCCTTCGTGGTCCTCGACGAGCCCATGAGCGGGCTCGACCCCATCGGCCGGAAGGACGTCCGCGACCTCATCCTCGAGCTCCGGCGCCGCGGGAAGACGGTGCTCTTCTCCACCCACATCCTCCCCGACGTGGAGGCGCTCACGGACCGGGTGGGGGTCATCCTGGGCGGCCAGCTGCGCGACGTGGGGCGCATCTCCGAGCTGCTCTCCCCGCGCATCCGCAGCGTCGAGGTGGTCATCGACGTGCCCGAGGGTGCGCGGGAGACCGTCTCCGCCGGCCGGCTCGTCTCCCGGGAGGGCTCGCGGCTCGGCCTCTCCTTCGTCGATCTCGACGCCGCGAACCACGCCGTGGCCGCCGCGATCGGGAAGGGCGGCGAGCTCCTCTCGCTCGTGCCCCACCGAGAGACCCTCGAGGACTTCTTCGTCCGGCGGCTCGAGGAGCGGAAGGCCGCCGGCGGGGCGGGGCGCGCGCCGGAGTCCCGGTGAACGACCTTCCCGCGCCGCTGCGCTGGGCGGCGATGGCCTGGGCCTTCGCCTTCGGCGCGGTCGTGGGCAGCTTCCTGAACGTGGTGGTGGCGCGGGTTCCGGCCGGGGAGTCGGTGGTCCACCCCCGGTCGCGCTGCCCCTCCTGCCGGACGCCCATCGCCTGGTTCGACAACGTCCCGGTCCTCTCCTGGATCCTCCTCGGCGGCCGTTGCCGCACCTGCCGGACGCGCATCTCCTTCCGGTACCCGCTCGTCGAGATCCTGGCTGGCGTGCTCGCGCTCGTCGCGGTCCACCGGCACGGGCTCTCGGCTGCGGCGCTCGCCGAGTTCGGCTTCGCCGCGACGCTGCTCGCGCTCACCTTCATCGACCTCGACACCTGGCTCCTGCCCCACGTCATCACGGTGCCGCTCCTCGTCGCCGGCGTCGGGCTCTCCTTCCTCGGGCTCACCGCGGCCTCCTCCGGGCTCTCGTCCCTGGCCGGAGCCGCGGCCGGCTGGCTCGCCTTCGCGGCGGTGTCGGTCATCGGGGAAAAGGTGCTGAAGAAGGAGGCGCTCGGGTTCGGCGACGTCTGGCTGCTCGGCGGGATCGGGGCCTGGACCGGCGCCTCGGGTCTCCTCCCGGTGGTGCTCCTCGCCTCCATCCAGGGCACCGTGGTCGGGCTCGCCCTCATCGCCCTCGGGAGGTCGGAGCCGGGGCCGCCCGAACCGGTCACGCCCGACCCGGTCGACGGGGTGATCCCGCCCACCGTGGATCCCTCGCCCGTCGCCGAGGCCCCGGCGCCGGCCGCCGTGGAAAGCCCGGCGCCTCCCGGTGACCCCGACGCCGACTGGATCCCGCCCCGCAACGCCGTCCCCTTCGGCCCGTTCCTCGCGGCCGGCGCGCTGGAGTGGCTCTGGCTGCAGGGATGGCTCTCCGAGCTCGTCCCGGCCCTCTCGATCTTCCGGTGAACGCGTGAGGACCCGGGGAACGCGCGCATTGCTCGTCCTCTCGGTCGCGTCGGCCGTGGCGGCCGGCGTCGTCCTCTTCGCCGCGGCCGCCATGGCCCTCTCGGCCTCGCGGCGCCCGTCGCCCCTCGCGCTCGCCGGCGTGGGGCTCGCCATCGCGGCGTTCGTGGTCTGGGGCGCGTCGTCGATGCTCGTGCGGCGGGTGGCTCGCCCCGTCGACCGGATCCTCGAGGCGGCCCGCGACCTGCAGGACGGGGCGCCGGGGGAGCTTCCGCTCCTCGGGGACAGCGGGATCGGCCTCGACCGCGCCGCGCTCGCCTTCGAGCGGACCGCCACCGCGCTCTCCGAGGAGCGATCGCGCCTCGCCGCCAAGGTGTCGGAGCTCACCGCGGCGAACGCGGCGCTCGCCGCCGCACGCGCGTCGCTGGTGCGATCGGAGAAGCTCGCCACCGTCGGGCGCCTCGCTGCCGGCGTCGCCCACGAGGTGGGAAACCCGCTCGGCGCCGTGTCCGGATACGCGGAGCGCGCCCGGGCGCGCCTGCCCGCC
>JBAVCR010000223.1:0-2692 GCA_049586815.1 Anaeromyxobacteraceae bacterium | reverse complement strand
GCGCCGGATCGCGGGCGGCCACCGCCGCCACGTCGCGGACCTGCCGGGAGAGCAGCCGGGTCCCGGTCTCGAACTGCAGGGTGCCGGAGCGGAGCGTGGCCGAGACCTGCTCGGTCGCGGGCGCGGCGGCCCGCTGCGTGAACACCCAGACGCCGGACAGGCCGGCCGCCACCACCAGCGCGGTGAAGCCCCAGATCTTGGAACGGCTCATCGGTGGGGGGTTATACCACGCTCACCCACACGCTCTGGCCCGGTTCGGCGAAGCAGCGGTCGAGCTCGGCGTCCACGTCCAGGTCGGACGGCAGGACCGGTTCCCTCCTCGGGGGAGCCTCCCGCTGGCGGCGGTCGTACTCCTGGAGGTGGCGGACCAGCCGGACCCAGTCGCGATCGGAGTCGGTCATGGCCGAAGCCTAGCCCGGAGGCGGCACGGGTCCAGAAATCGGGCGCAAGCTCCCTTCCCGGCGTCGCTTGACTGGGGAATCGTCCGGGCTTATCAGGGGCCCGCCCGGCGCCCGTCCCGGCGCGCCTGCACCGTGAACCCGGAGAAGACCAACATGCGGAAGACTCTCGCCCTCGTCGCGCTCTGCGCGGCCGCAACCGTGGCCCGTGCCGACGAGGGGATGTGGACGTTCAACGGATTCCCCAAGGATCGCCTGGAGAAGGCCCACGGCGTGAAGGTCTCGGACGCCTGGCTCGACCACGTCCGGCTCTCGTCCGTCCGCCTCGCCCAGGGCTGCTCGGGCAGCTTCGTCTCCCCGAACGGCCTCGTGATGACGAACCACCACTGCGTGGAGGCCTGCCTCCAGCAGCTCTCCTCCGCGGAGAAGGACTTCATCGCCCAGGGCTTCTCCGCGAAGACCCAGGCCGACGAGAAGAAGTGCCCGGTCCTCGAGGTGAACCAGCTCGTCCAGATCACCGACGTGACCGACCGGATGAAGAAGGCCACCGCCGGGCTCGACGGCAAGGGGTTCAACGACGCCCAGAAGGCCGAGATCGGCCGGATCGAGGGCGAGTGCCAGACGAGCCCCGCGCTCCGCTGCAACGTGGTCACGCTCTACCACGGCGGCCGCTACGACCTGTACCGCTACAAGCGCTACCAGGACGTGCGCATGGTCTTCGCGCCCGAGTTCGGCATCGCCTTCTTCGGCGGCGACCCCGACAACTTCATGTTCCCCCGCTACAACCTCGACGCGGCCTTCATCCGCGTCTACGACGACGGCAAGCCCCTCCAGGGCAACGAGTTCCTGGGCTGGAATGCCGCCGGCCCGAAGGAGGGGGACGTGGTCTTCGTCTCCGGCCACCCGGGCGGGACCGACCGGCAGCTCACCGTCGCCGAGCTCGAGTACCAGCGCGACGTGGCCCTCCCCGATCGGATCGCCTCGCTGTCCGAGCTGCGCGGCGCCCTCACCGAGTTCCAGAACCGCGGGGCCGAGCAGAAGCGGGTCTCGAACAGCCTGCTCTACATGGCCGAGAACTCGCTCAAGGTGCTGCGCGGCCGCCGCGAGGCCCTCGTCGACAAGGCCTTCTTCGCCCAGAAGGTGGCCGCCGAGGAGGCCTTCAAGAAGAAGCTCGCCGCCGACCCCAAGAACGGTCCGGCCGCCCTGCAGGCCTTCGCCGCCATCCAGCAGTCCGAGGACCTGAAGCGCAACGTCCGCAACGACGTGAACTACGTCGCCGGGGCCTCGGCCTTCAACTCCGACTACTTCCGCTTCGCCCGCACGCTCGTGCGCGCCGCCGACGAGCGCCCGAAGAAGAACGAGGACCGGCTCGAGGAGTTCCAGGAGGCGCGCCTCCCCGGCGTCACCCAGTCGACCTTCAGCCCGGCCCCCATCGACGACGAGTTCGAGATCTTCAAGCTGACCTTCTCCCTCACCAAGCTCCGCGAGAACCTCGGCCCCGACCACCCCTTCACCCGCAAGGTGCTGGGCCAGGAGTCGCCCGCCGAGATGGCGAAGCGGCTCGTCACCGGCACGAAGCTCCGGGACGTGGCGGTCCGCAAGCAGTACTGGGAAGGCGGCAAGGCGGCCGTCGACGCCTCGCAGGACCCGATGATCCAGCTGGCCCGGCTCGTCGATCCCGACGCCCGCGCCGTGCGCAAGATGGCCGAGGACGAGATCGAGGCGGTGGAGAAGAAGGGCTCCGAGGCCATCGCCCAGGCCCGCTTCGCCGTGGAGGGGACGTCCAACTACCCCGACGCGACCTTCACGCTGCGCCTCTCCTTCGGCGTGGTGAAGGGCTGGACCGAGGGCAAGAAGACCATCACCCCGTTCACCACCTTCGCCGGCGCCTTCGAGCGCAACACCGGCCGCGCGCCGTTCGCGCTGCCGGAGAGCTGGATCACGGCCAAGCCCCGGCTGAACCTCGCGACGCCGTTCAACTTCGTCGCCACCACCGACATCATCGGCGGCAACTCCGGCTCGCCGGCGGTGGGCGTCGACGGCCGGGTGGTCGGCCTCGTCTTCGACGGCAACATCTGGTCGCTGGGCGGCAACTACGGCTTCGACGAGAAGGTGAACCGCACGGTCGCGGTGGACAGCGCGGCCATCACCGAGGCGCTCGGCAGGATCTACGGCGCCGACCGGCTGCTCGGCGAGCTCGTGCCGGGGAAGGCGCCGCAGGCGGGGAGGTAGCAGGGGGCTCCCGGATGTGAGAAGGCCCGGTTCCCGAGCGGGGACCGGGCCTTTCCTTGTCT
>JBAVCR010000222.1:0-11340 GCA_049586815.1 Anaeromyxobacteraceae bacterium | reverse complement strand
GACGAGCGCGCTCGTCGCGGTGACCACGCCCTCCCCGTGGGCCTCCAGGATCCCCGCGTCGATGGCCGGGTCGTAGCCCAGGTCGTCGGCCACGACCACCACGAGCGGCGGACCGGACGCGCCCGCGTGCCCGGCGACGCTCACGCCGGGAGCTCCACCACGAAGCGCGCGCCCTTCCCCGGCTCCCCGTGGGCCTGGATGCGTCCTCCGTGCGCCTCCACGATCTCCCGCGCCACGTAGAGCCCGAGGCCGAGCCCGGGATAGTGATGGGCCGGGGCGGCGCGCTCGAACCGGCCGAAGATGCGCTCGAGCTGGTCGGTCCCGATCCCCACGCCCCGGTCGGAGACCTCGACCCGGACCTGTCCGCCGTCCCGGGAGACCTTCACCTCCACCGGCTTGCCCTCCCCGAACTTCACCGCGTTGGCGAGCAGGTTGGCGACCACCTGCTCGATGCGGACCCGGTCGAGGGAGACCAGCACCGGCTCCGGCGCGATCACGCGGATGGAGGACCCGCGCGCCAGGTCGAGGTCGGCCTGGTAGGGAGCCGCCACATCCCGCGCCAGCGCGGCGAGGTCGACCTCCTCCCGGGACAGCTCCATGCGCCCGAGCCGGATGCGGGAGAGATCGAGCAGCGCCTCGACCAGCCCGGCCAGCCGGCGCACCTGGCGGTCGAGCGACTCGACCCGCTCACGCACCTGGGCCGGGACCCCGGTGCGGTCGACGACCCGCTGGAGCATCTGCAGCTGGACGTGGAGCGCGGTCACCGGCGTGCGCAGCTCGTGCGAGGCCACCGAGAGGAACTCGTCGCGGGCCCGGACCTCCTCCTGCGCCTGGCGGTAGAGGAGCGCCTTCGCCTCGACACGCTTTCGCTCGGTGGCATCCCGCACGGCGGCCACGGCGAAGGTCTCCCCGCCGGCGCGGAGCGGCGAGAGGCTGATCTCGGCCGGGAACTCGGAGCCGTCGCGCCGCAGCGCCGCGAGGTCGATGCCCATTCCCATGGGGCGGGGCCGGGGCGCGGCGTGGTAGCTGGCGCGCATCGCCACGTGCCCGCCCCGGTAGCGGGCCGGCAGGAGCACCTCGATGGCCTGCCCGACGATCTCGTCGCGCTCCCAGCCGAAGAGGTCGACCGCCACCGCGTTCACGTAGGCGACCTTCCCGGCCGCGTCGGTGACGACGATCCCGTCGGGAACGAACTCGAGGAGGGAGAAATCCATGGCCGCCTTCCGGCCGGGGCTCACACGGCGTTGCGTCCGGGCGGCGCGTCGAAGTCGTAGATCGACTCGACCCGCACGTTCCGGTACCGCTCGAGCCTTAGGGCCATGCGGGAGAGCTGCGCCAGGAAATCGTCGCCCACGTCGGCGCCGGCGGCGGCGCGCCGCCGCGCCTCCTTGAGGATGGACTTGCGGACCTCGCGGGGGTGGTAGGTGAAGGCCCGCGAGAAGTGGAGCTTGCCGTCGTGGGGCAGGAGCCGCGCCTCGAGGATGTCGCCCTTCGCGAGGGCGACGAGCGACCGGCGCTCCACCACCTCGTGCCGCGCCTCCCCCGGGATCTCCTCGAGCTCCACGAGCCCGGGACGGATCTTGCGCACCTCGAAGAGGGCGCGCCGGCTACGGCCCAGCTCGCGGACCTGCGCCCGCTCGTCGGTGGTGAGCCCCTCGCCCCCGTCGCGCAGGAAGAGCTCGAGGGTGGAGTTGACGCCGTCGGGCCGGAACTCGATGACGTAGTGCTCGAGGAGGCCGTTCATGCGCAGCTCGAAGCTCTTGTCCTCCTCGTGCGGCTCCCCGACCCGCGCGAACCAGGTGCGCCGGGCCTCGAGCAGCCAGGGCTGCCGCTCCTCCGCCCCGGCCCAGCCGAGGATGCGATCCTGCAGCTCCCCCAGGGTCACCGGCCGCGCTCCATCATCTCCACGAAGCGCCCGAAGAGGTGGCGCGCGTCGTGGGGGCCCGGCGAGGACTCGGGGTGGTACTGCACCCCGAAGGCGGGCGCGTCGAGCACCTCGATGCCCTCCACGGTCCCGTCGTTCAGGTTCACGTGGGAGACCCGGGCCCGCTTCCCCAGGCTGCGGTCGTCCACGGCGAAGCCGTGGTTCTGGGCGGTGATGTCCACCTTCCCGGTGGCCAGGTCCTTCACGGGCTGGTTGGCGCCGCGGTGCCCGAACTTGAGCTTGTAGGTGGAGGCACCGAGGGCGAGGGAGAGGATCTGGTGCCCCAGGCAGATCCCGAAGACCGGGACCTTGCCGAGCAGGGACGCCACGGTGTCTCGCGCCCCCTCGACCGCGGCCGGATCCCCGGGCCCGTTCGTGAGGAAGACGCCGTCCGGCGCGAGGGCGAGGGCCTCCGCGGCGGAGGTGCGGCTCGGTACGACGGTGACCCGGCAGCCGGCCTGGGCCAGCAGGCGCAGCATGGCGCGCTTCAGGCCCCAGTCGTAGGCGACGACGTGGAAGCGGGGCGCCTCGACCGTCCGGCGCTCCTCGTCCGTCCAGGCGTCGGCGCCGGTCTCGGTCCAGGCGTAGGGCGCGGGCGTGGAGATGCGCGTGGCGAGGTCCTGCCCCTCCATCCCGGGGAGCGAGCGCGCCCGATCGACGAGCGCGCGCGGGCTCCCCTCGCTGGCGATGACGCCCATCTGGGCGCCGGTGTTGCGGATGTGGCGGGTGAGCCGGCGCGTGTCGATGCCGTGGATCCCGACGATCCCGTTCCGGACCAGGTAGGCCTCGAGCCCCTCCTCGGCGCGGAAGTTCGAGGGCTGCTCGGCGTGGTGCCGGACGATGAAGCCGGTGGCGTGCACCCGGGACGACTCGGCGTCGGCGCGGTTCGTCCCGTAGTTCCCCTGCTCCGGGTAGGTCATGCAGATCATCTGCCCGACGTACGAGGGGTCGGTGAGGATCTCCTGGTACCCGCTCATCGAGGTGTTGAAGACCACCTCGCCGCTGGTCTCCCCGGCGGCGCCGAACCCCAGGCCCTCGAAGACCGTCCCGTCGGCGAGCGCGAGCGTCGCCTTCCTCATCGACCCTCCTCGGGCTGGTGGACCAGCCTGCCCCCCACGAAGGCGTGGGTGCAGCGGCCGGTGAGCGTCCTTCCCTTCCAGGGCGTGTTGCGGCTCTTGCTGTGGGCGCGCATCGGGTCGACCACCCAGGAGGCCGCGGGGTCGAGGACGGCGACGTCGGCGGCGGCGCCGGGGGCGAGCGTGCCGACCGGGAGGCCGAAGCAGCGGGCCGCGGAGATGGTGAGCGCCTCGACGAGCCGCCTCTCCGTGAGCAGGCCCTGGCGGACGAGCTCGAGGCAGACCGGGAAGGCGGTCTCGAGGCCGAGCACGCCGTTCAGCGCGGCGTCGAACTCGAGCTTCTTCTCCTCGGGCGAGTGCGGGGCGTGGTCGGTGGCGATGGCGTCGAGGGTGCCGTCGGCGAGCCCCTCGCGGCAGGCGGCCACGTCCTGCGCCGAGCGCAGCGGCGGGTTCATCTTGAAGTCGGGATCGTAGTCGCTGCGGGCCACGTCCTCGTCGGTGAGCGCGAGGTGGTGGGGGGTGACCTCGGCGGTGACCGGGAGGCCGCGACGCTTGGCGTCGCGGATGGCGCGCACCGCGCCGGCCGTGGACACGTGGCAGATGTGGAGCTTCCCGCCGGTGAGCTCGAGCAGCGAGATGTCGCGGAGGACCATGACGTCCTCGGCCTGGGCCGGGACGCCCTTCAGGCCGAGGCGCGTGGCCGCCGGCCCCTCGTGCATGACGCCCTTGCCGACGAGGTGCAGGTCCTCCTCGTGGACGGCGAGCGGCATCGCGAAGGCGCGGGAGTACTCGAGCGCCCGCCGCATCAGCGCCGAGGACATCACCGGGCTGCCGTCGTCGGAGAGCGCCACGCACCCCGCGGCGCGCAGCTCCCCGTACTCGGCCAGCTCCTCGCCCTTCCGCCCCTTGGTGAGGGCGCCGACCGGGAAGACCCGGGCCAGCCCGGCCGCGGCGGCGCGGGCCAGCATGAGCTCGGTGACGCTCGTGTTGTCGTTGGCCGGCACGGTGTTGGGCATGGCGCACACCGAGGTGAAGCCGCCCGCCACCGCCGCCCGGGTGCCGGTGGCGATGGACTCCTTGTACTCCTGCCCCGGCTCGCGCAGGTGGACGTGGAGGTCGACGAATCCCGGCGTGACCCACTTCCCGGTCGCGTCGATCACCCTGGCGCCGGCAGGCGCCTCGACCTTCTCGCCGACCGCCGCCACCTTCCCGTCCCGGAGGAGCACGGAGCGAACGCCGTCGACTCCGCTGGCCGGGTCGATGACCCGGCCGCCCTGGATGACCACCACGTCCTTCGCGTCGCTCATGCCTTACACCTTCTCCGGTCGGGAGTCGCCGGCGCCGCCGGCGAGGAGATAGAGGATGGCCATGCGGACGGCCACGCCGTTCTGCACCTGGTCGAGGATGACGCTGCGCGGGCCGTCGGCGACGTCGGAGGAGAGCTCCACGCCCCGGTTGATGGGCCCCGGGTGGAGGATGACCGCCTCGGGCTTGAGCCACTCGCCGGCCTTCTTGGCGTTCAGCCCCCAGAACTTGGAGTACTCGCGCGTGTTGGGGATGAGCGGGTCGCCGATGCGCTCGTGCTGGATGCGCAGCATGACGACCGCGTCGGCGCCGTCGACGGCGGTGCGCAGGTCGTGGTGCACCGTCGCGCCGAGCCGCTCCACGCCCTGCGGGATCATGGTGGGCGGCCCGCAGAGCCGGACCTTGGCCCCCAGCTTGGGAAGCGAGTGCAGGTCGGAGCGGGCCACGCGGGAGTGGCTGATGTCGCCGACGATGGCGACGGTGCGACCCTCCAGGCTCCCGAAGCGCTCGCGCAGCGTGAAGCAGTCGAGCAGGCCCTGGCTGGGGTGCTCGTGGGCGCCGTCGCCGGCGGAGACCACCGCACACGCCACGTGGCGGGCCAGGAAGTTCGGGGCGCCGCTCGAGGCGTGCCGCACCACGAGCACGTCGGGGCGCATGGCCTCCAGGTTCTTCGCGGTGTCGAGGAGCGTCTCGCCCTTCGTGGTGGAGGACTGCGCGGCGGTCCAGTTGAGGGCGTCGGCGGAGAGCACCTTGGCGGCGATCTCGAACGAGCTGCGGGTGCGGGTGGAGGTCTCGAAGAAGAGGTTCACCACGTTCTTGCCGCGGAGCGAGGGGACCTTCTTCACCGGCCGGGTCAGGACCTCCTTCATGGAGACCGCCAGGTCGAGCACCTGGAGGATCTCCTCCTTGGACAGCGCCTCGAGACCGATGAGGTGGCGATGGCGTCCGATCACGGCTTCCTCCCCTGGCGAACCACCACGGAGTCCTCGGCGGCGCCGTTCTCCCGCCACCGCACCTGGACGTCGTCCCCCTCGGGGACGTCGAGCCGCGCCCCGGCGAAGTCGGCGGCGATGGGCAGCTCGCGGCCGCCCCGGTCGACGAGCACCGCCAGCCAGACGCGCCGCGGCCGGCCGAAGTCGACCAGCTCGTCGAGCGCGGCCCGGATGGTCCGCCCCGTGTAGAGCACGTCGTCGGCGAGCACGATGGTGCGCCCCTCGAGCGGGAAGCGGACGTCGGTGGGGCCGACCACGGGGGCCGCGCCGCGCGACGACAGGTCGTCCCGGTAGAGGGCGATGTCGAGGGTTCCAAGCGGCGGCGTCCGCCCGGTGGCCCGGGCGATCTCGGCGCGGAGCCGCTCGGCCAGCGGGACCCCGCCGCGGTGGATGCCGACGAGCGCCAGCCCCTCCACCGCTCCCTGCGCCCTGGCCCGCTCCAGGACCTCGTGGGCGATCTTCTGGACCGCCCGTTCCACGGCCTCCGCGTTCATGTCCTCCGCCTCCCCTTCCCCGTCAGCGCGACGGTCCCCAGTCCGCCCTGCTCGTGTCCATGGTCAGGTCCACCCGGTAGATCCGCTCGAGGCTCCGGTCCAGCCAGGGGAGCTCGAGGGTCCGCGGGTACTCGAAGGCGACGTGGAGGGTGGGCGGCTCGACGGTGCGCTCCCAGGTGACGTCCTCCTTGCGGAGGTCCACCACCGGCACCTTCACCTTGCGACCGGCCTCGTCCACCATGTCGACCTGCTGCAGGTAGCGGATCTTCTGGATCATGCCCTCGAGGAGGGCGGCGTCGTTCGAGTTCTTGACCGCCTGGTTCCCGTAGTCCCGCACGACCTGCTTCACCTCGTAGTGGAGCACCGACGGCGGACCGAACACCCATGCCAGGTAGCCCCCGGCGGCGAGGCCCAGCAGGATGAGCAGGGTCACCCAGCTCGCCGTCCCGCGTTCTAGCCGCCTCGCGTCCCGTTGGGAAGCGCGCAGGCGGGGCGTGCCCGTCCCGCGATCCATGGTCACTCCTCCACCTTGAGGACGGCGAGGAACGCCTCCTGGGGGATCTCCACCTGCCCGACCTGCTTCATGCGCTTCTTCCCCTCCTTCTGCTTCTCGAGGAGCTTGCGCTTGCGGCTGATGTCGCCACCGTAGCACTTCGCGAGCACGTTCTTGCGGAAGGCCTTCACGGTCTCGCGGGAGATGATCTTGGCCCCGATGGCGGCCTGGATGGCCACCTCGTACATCTGCTTGGGGATGACCTCGCGCAGCTTCTGGCAGACGTCGCGGCCGCGCTGGTAGGCCCGCTCCCGGTGCACGATGACCGAGAGGGCGTCCACCGGCTCCCCGTTGATGAGGATGTCGAGCCGGACCAGGTCGGCCTCCTCGTAGCCCTTCAGCTCGTAGTCGAGCGAGGCGTACCCACGGGAGACGCTCTTCAGCTTGTCGAAGAAGTCGAAGACCACCTCGGCGAGAGGGATCTCGTAGGTGATCTGCACGCGCCTCGTGCCGATGTACTTGAGGTCCCGCTGCACGCCGCGCCGGTCCTGGCACAGCTTCAGGATGTTGCCCACGTCGTCGGTGCGGCCGTGGATGTGGCAGGTGAGGATGGGCTCCTCGAACTTGGCGATCCTCTGCACCGGCGGGAGGCGGGCCGGGTTGTCGATCTCGACCGTCTCGCCCTGCGTGTCGGTGATCCGGTACACCACGGAGGGCGCGGTGGTGATGAGCGTGAGGTTGTACTCGCGCTCGAGCCGCTCCTGGACGATCTCCATGTGGAGGAGCCCCAGGTAGCCGCAGCGGAACCCGAAGCCGAGCGCCTGGCTGGTCTCGGGCTCGAAGGTGAAGGCCGAGTCGTTGAGGCGCAGCTTGACGAGCGCGTCGCGCAGCTGGTCGTAGTCGGCGGCGTCGACCGGGAAGACCCCGCTGAACACCATGGGCTTCACGACCTTGAAGCCGGGGAACGGCGCGTCGATGGGGCGCTTCGCCTCGGTGATGGTGTCGCCCACCTTGGCGTCGTGGACGTCCTTCACGTTGGCGACCACCACCCCCACCTCGCCGGCCATGAGCTGCTGCACCGGCCGCGAGAAGGGGGCGAACACGCCCAGCCCCTGCACCTCGAACTCCTTCTTGTTCGAGAAGAGCAGGATCTGCTGGCCGGGGCGGAGGGTGCCCTCGAAGACGCGCACCAGCATGACCACGCCGCGGTACGAGTCGTACCAGGAGTCGAAGATGATGGCCTTGAGCGGCGCGGCGGGATCGCCCGGCGGCGGCGGCACCTTGCGCACCACCTGCTCGAGGATCTCCTCGATCCCCACCCCCTCCTTGGCGCTGGCCGGCACGGCGTCGGCGGCGTCGAGGCCGATGACCTCCTCGATCTCGCGGCGCACCCCCTCCACGTCCGCGCTGGGGAGGTCGATCTTGTTGATGACCGGGATGATCTCGAGGTCGTGGTCGAGCGCCTGGTAGACGTTGGCGAGCGTCTGCGCCTCGACGCCCTGGGTGGCGTCCACCACCAGCACCGCGCCCTCGCAGGCCGCGAGTGACCGGGAGACCTCGTACGCGAAGTCCACGTGACCGGGAGTGTCGATGAGGTTGAGGACGTAGTCCTTGCCGTCCCGGGCGCGGTAGTTCATCCGGACCGTCTGCGCCTTGATGGTGATGCCCCGCTCCCGCTCCAGCTCCATGTTGTCGAGGAACTGGGCCTGGGCCTCGCGCGCGGTGACGGTCCCCGTGCGGTCGAGGAGGCGATCGGCGAGCGTCGACTTGCCGTGGTCGATGTGCGCGATGATCGAGAAATTGCGGATGTTCTGGTTCGTGTCAGCCATCGGGTCGGGGCTTTCTAGCACGCGATACCGACCGAGACACCCCCCGCGAGGCCCGCCATGACGCCCTGCGGCATCCTGGAGTGCCTCCGGCCTCGGTGGCACCCCTCTTGGGGAGAGCACGGCACGGCGGGTTGCGTCGCGCACAAACGCTTACCTGCGGATCGGGCCAGATTGACCGTATTTGGTATCTGTCAATGCCATACACCACAATATGTTGTGGTTCACGCCTTGACTCCGCGTCCGCGCTGAATATCGTTCGCCATCGCCGTCCGTGCCCGGAGACGGGTCGCGGCGGTGGCAGAAGGCGAAGGGGCGGACTCGCCCCCCGTGTCAGAGGCGACGGGTAAAGCCTCCGGTCCGCCGTCGCGGTGGACGCGGAGGCATGGGATGGGAAACGGGGCAGGCGGCATGGCTGCGTGCCCCTCGCAAGGGCCGGCGAGGGACCGGACCGGAGGTCGCAGATGATCGAGCGGGAGAGCGCGTCCGCGCAGCGGCGTACCGCGCGGCAGCAGCGGAAGTCGGCACGCAAGGGCATCACCATTCCCCGGTACTTCACCACCCCGGGCGTCGATCCGGCCGAGGAGCTCGCCTGGGAGACCCGCACGGCGGCGATCACCGGCGAGGGCGGCAAGGTCATCTTCGAGCAGAAGGACGTCGAGGTCCCGAAGAGCTGGTCGCTCCTCGCCACCAACGTCGTCGCCTCCAAGTACTTCCGCGGCCAGCAGGGCACGCCGCAGCGCGAGACCTCGGTGCGCCAGCTGGTCGGGCGCGTGGTCCACACCATCGCCGGCTGGGGGCGCAAGGACGGCTACTTCGCCTCCGAGGCCGACGCCCAGGCCTTCGAGGCCGAGCTCGGCCACCTCGTCTACCGCCAGAAGATGAGCTTCAACTCGCCGGTGTGGTTCAACGTCGGCGTGGAGGCCCAGCCCCAGTGCTCGGCCTGCTTCATCAACTCGGTCAGCGACTCGATGGACTCGATCCTGCGCCTCGCCCACACCGAGGGCATGCTCTTCAAGTACGGCTCGGGCGCCGGCTCCAACCTGTCCCGCATCCGCTCGTCGAAGGAGTACCTCTCCGGCGGCGGCGAGGCCTCCGGACCGGTCTCCTTCATGCGCGGCTTCGACGCCTTCGCCGGCGTCATCAAGTCGGGCGGCAAGACCCGCCGCGCCGCCAAGATGGTGATCCTCGACGCCGATCACCCGGACATCCAGGAGTTCGTCTCCTGCAAGGCCACCGAGGAGAAGAAGGCCTGGGCGCTCATCGAGGCCGGCTACGACGGCGGCTTCAACGTCCACGGCGGCGCCTACGACTCGGTCTTCTTCCAGAACGCCAACCACTCGGTGCGCGTCTCCGACGCCTTCATGCACGCGGTGGTCGACGACGCCGAGTGGCCGCTGCTCGCCCGCACGAACGGCAAGCCGCTCATCCGGGTGCGCGCCCGCGCGCTCATGCGCCAGATCGCGGAGGCCGCCTGGCTCTGCGGCGATCCGGGCCTGCAGTTCGACACCACGGTGAACACCTGGCACACCTGCCCGGGGACGGCGCGCATCAACGCCTCCAACCCGTGCTCGGAGTACATGTTCCTCGACGACAGCGCCTGCAACCTGGCGTCGCTGAACCTCATGCACTTCCGCTCCATCGACGGCGGGTTCGACGCGGAGTCGTTCCGCCACGCCGTCGACCTGACCATCCTGGCCCAGGAGATCCTGGTCTCGAACTCGCGCTACCCCACCGAGGCCATCGGCAAGAACAGCGAGGACTACCGGCCGCTCGGGCTCGGCTACGCCAACCTGGGCGCCTTCCTCATGGCCACCGGCGTGCCCTACGACTCCGAGGGCGGCCGGGCCACGGCCGCGGCCATCACCGCGGTGATGACCGGCGAGGCCTACGCCCAGAGCGCACGCATCGCCGCGCACGCCGGGCCGTTCAACGGCTACGAGAAGAACCGCACGCCGTTCCTCTCCGTCATGCGCAAGCACGCCGCGGCGGTCGCGGAGATCGATCCGCAGCGGGTCGCCCCGGAGCTGCTCGAGGCCGCCCACCAGGCCTGGACCGACGCCGTGACCCTCGGCACGCAGCACGGCTACCGCAACGCCCAGGCCACGGTGCTCGCCCCCACCGGCACCATCGGCTTCATGATGGACTGCGACACCACCGGCATCGAGCCCGACATCGCCCTCGTGAAGTACAAGAAGCTCGTGGGCGGCGGCATGCTCAAGATCGTGAACAACACGGTCCCGCTGGCCCTCCAGCGGCTCGGCTACTCGTCCGGGGAGATCGGGTCGGTCCTCCAGTACATCGACGAGGTGGAGACCATCGAGGGGGCCCCCGGCCTCCGCGACGAGCACCTCCCGGTGTTCGACTGCGCCTTCAAGCCGCAGAACGGCTCCCGCACCATCCACTACATGGGGCACATCCGCATGATGTCGGCGGTGCAGCCCTTCCTCTCGGGCGCGATCTCGAAGACCGTGAACATGCCCAACTCGGCCACCACCGAGGACATCGAGACCGCCTACACCGAGGCCTGGAAGCTCGGGCTCAAGGCCATCGCCATCTACCGCGACGGCTGCAAGCGGAGCCAGCCGCTCAACACCAGCAAGACGGCCGAGGCGAAGGAGGAGGAGGCCGCCCCCGACACCCTGGCGAGCCTGCAGCGCCGGCGCCTGCCCGACGAGCGCAACGCCATCACCCACAAGTTCTCCATCGGCGGGCACGAGGGCTACATGACCGTCGGCATGTACGCCGACGGCACGCCGGGCGAGCTCTTCGTCACCATGGCGAAGGAGGGGTCGGTGGTGTCCGGCCTGATGGACAGCTTCGCCACCTCCATCTCGATGGCGCTGCAGTACGGGGTGCCGCTCAAGGTGCTCGTCGACAAGTTCAGCCACACCCGCTTCGAGCCGTCGGGCTTCACCGGCAATCCCGACATCCCCATCGCCAAGTCGATCACCGACTACATCTTCCGCTGGCTGTCCCTCAAGTTCCTGCCGTCGGAGGACGGGCTCCCGGTCGCCAAGGAGCTTCCGCCCGGCACCGCCCCGGCCGCGCCGCGCATCCGGGCGTCCGACCGCACCGTCGCCGCGGCCGCCACGGCCGTGACCGCGGGGCCGGTGATCGCGCTCCCGGCCCAGGAGGACTCTCCCTACCTGGCCCAGGCCGACGCCCCGCCCTGCCCGAACTGCGGCAGCATCACGGTGCGGAACGGCGCCTGCTACAAGTGCCTGAAC
>JBAVCR010000221.1:0-1818 GCA_049586815.1 Anaeromyxobacteraceae bacterium | reverse complement strand
GCCCGGGCGCGCCGGTTGCCCGCCGAGGGAACACCCGCCCCCGCCTACCTCGACGTGCTGCTCCGGGGCGCCCGCGCCGCCGGGCTCCCCGACGCCTGGATCTCCCGGCTGGAGCGGCTGCGGACCTGAGCGGAGGACGGCGCCGTCGCCCTACCCGACGAGCGCGTCCACGATGGCGGGGAGCCGCTCGGTCGCCGTGCCGCGCGCGAAGAAGCCGCGCCGGCTCCGCTCCGCCAGCTCGGCGAACGGGTTCGACTCGGGGTTCACGTCGACGAGCGCCGCGCCGCCGGAGAAGCAGAGCTGGCCCACCTGCATGGGCAGGTTGGTCGCCCCGCTCGTCCCCACCACGAGCAGGAGGTCGGCCTCCTCGGCCGCCCGGCGGGTCGAGTCGAACCGGTAGTTCTCCTCGTCGTAGCACTCGTCGAACCAGAGGACGTGCGGGCGGAGCCAGCCCCTGCAGCGCGGGCAGGTGAGCCTCTCCCGGTCCGCGGCGGAGAGGGGCGTCGCGGCGTCGCGCGGGCCGAGGTCGGGGAGCGGCAGCAGGCCCACCCCGCACTCGTAGTTGCAGCGGACCCAGGCGGCGTCGCCGTGGATGCAGTAGGTCCGCTCCGCGGAGGACCCGGCCCGCCGGTGCAGGCCGTCGATGTTCTGGGTGACGAGCGTGAACCGGTCGCCGAGCGCCTTCTCGAGCCGCACCAGCGCCTCGTGCCCGGGGTTGGGGGCGGCGTGGCGGACGACGCCGAAGCGGTACAGGTACCAGCGCCAGACCTCCTCCGGCTGGATGGTGAACATGGCGTGGGTCGCCATCTCCTGCGGCATGTGGTTCCTCGAGCCCACCCGCCAGAAGCCCTCCTTGCCGCGGAAGGTGGGGATGCCGCTCTCGGCGGAGATGCCGGCGCCGGTGAGCGCCACCACGCGCCCCCGGGCCCGGTGCACCTCGGCCAGGATCTCGCGGAGCCGGGGCTCGAGTGTCATGGGGCCATTGTGGCACGCGCCCCCGCGCCCGGTTAACCCTCCCCGGTGTCCACGGCCACCACCGACGGCATCGAGGTCTCGGTCGCGAGCGAGTTCCGCCCCGACCGGTCGACGCCCGCCCAGGGTCGGTACCTCTTCACCTACACGGTGCGCATCGTGAACGTGGGCTCCTCCCCCGCCCGCCTGATGTCGCGCCACTGGATCATCACCGACGCGCGCGGCGAGCGGGAGGAGGTGAGGGGCGAGGGGGTGATCGGCCAGCAGCCCCACCTCGCGCCCGGGCAGTCCTTCCAGTACACGAGCTTCTGCGTGCTGCGGACGCCGCTCGGGCAGATGCTCGGGACCTACACGATGAGCCGCGACGACGGCACGCGCTTCGAGGCCGACATCGCGCCCTTCGCGCTCGCCGTCCCGGCCGCGCTGAACTGACCGGGCCGGGCCGGGCGGGGGCGCTACCGGCGCAGCGCGCCGCGCTCCGCCTGCACGTAGGCCGAGACCAGCTCCTGCTCGGTGAGGAGCCCCTTCCGGAGCATGAGCCGCACCATCGCCGCGGAGAGCCGGGAGAGGCGCAGCACCTCCGGGGGAACGCCCTCGTGCTGCCCGATCCGGTCGAGCGAGTCGAGGAGGGCCTCGATGCGCGGCCCGAACTCCCCGTCGGGAGGGACCTCGGCGTCGGGGACCACCTCGACCACGAGCTCGGGCGGCGGGACCGGCTGCGGCGTGAGGACGGGCCCGGCCGGCTGCGGCGTGAGGAGCACCGGGGCCAGGTCCTCCATCCGGAGCCCACGGACCGCCTCGGCGAGCCGCGCCTCCGGCCCGGCCAGCGGCGCGCCGGTCGCGGGG
>JBAVCR010000220.1:0-1553 GCA_049586815.1 Anaeromyxobacteraceae bacterium | reverse complement strand
CTCCACCCCGTGCGGCGCCGGGAGGCCCTGCGCCACGACGCTCGTCTCCAGCGCCACGACGGGGGCGCCGTCGCGCAGGGCGCGGCGAACCTCATCGGCGATCCGGACGGGGCCAAACATGCCCGGGTCTCATACCCCACCGGTGCGCCGGGCGCAGGTCCCTTCCCGGGCGTTCGGGACTATCATCGGCACGATGAGGGCGCGCCTCCGCGGCTGGCTGACGACCATCTACGCCGCCTCCTTCATGGCCCTCTTCTTCTTCGGGTCCATTCCCGTGATGGTCCTCACGCGCTCGGGCGACCTGCCCATGTGGTTCGCGCGCAAGGCCTGGGGTCCGTGGGGACTGTGGCTCGCCGGGGTCGACTTCCGGGTCGTCCACCGGGCCCCCCTGCCCGCGGGGCCGGCCATCTTCGCCTCCAACCACTGCAGCGCCATCGACATCTGGGCCGCCGTGGCCGCCATCCCCCGGGGCGTCCGCTTCATCGCCAAGGCCGAGGTGTTCCGCTGGCCGGTCTTCGGCTGGTACATGACGGTCGGGGGCCACGTCCCGGTCGATCGCCGCGACCACGCGCGCGCGGTCGCCTCCCTCGCCGAGGCGGCCCGCATGGTCCGCACCGGTACGAGCCTCATCGTCTTCCCGGAGGGCACGCGGAGCCGCGACGGGCTGGTCCACGCCTTCAAGAAGGGGCCTTTCGCCATCGCCACCCAGGCCGGCGTCCCGGTCGTGCCGATGGCGATCACGGGATCCGGCGCGGTCACGCCGAAGGACCTCCTCCACGTCCACCCGGGCCCGGTCCAGGTGACGTTCGGCGTCCCGGTCCGCGCCGCCGACTTCCCCGGCAAGGACGCGCTCCTCCGCGAGGTCCGGCGCCAGATCATCGAGATGGACCGGGCGGCGGGAGGCCCCGGGGGCGCCGACGAGCCCGCCGTGGCGGCGCGCGGGTTCGAGGGGGACGTTGGCGACGGCCCGGACGGACGGTAATCTCCCCACATGGGCGAAAGACCGGAGGGGAACCCGCGGCTCGTCGAAGGTGCGATCGACCGGGGGCGCAGGGCGGCGAGCGGCCTCCTGGACGGGTTCCGGAGGACGGGGCGCTGGCAGAAGGTCCGGCTCGGGCTGGTGGGCGGGTGGATCGGCGCATCGCTCCTCGCCCTCTGGATCGCCTGCCCATCGAGCGGGCCGGGGAACTCCCTCGGCGCCGACGTGCACGTGCTCAAGGACTCCCTCCTCGGCGGCCAGCAGATCCTGGTGCGCAACGAGTCCGACGAGGTCTGGACCGACGTGGTCGTGACACTCGACGGCACCTGGAGGCACGGGGTGAGGACGCTGCGCCCCCGCGAGCAGGTCGTCCTCGCGCCCTCCCAGTTCGAGCGGGCCGGGGAGCCGGCGCCGCGCGACCTCCGCCCCCGGAAGCTCCGGGTCGAGTGCCGCGAGGGCAGCGCCAGCTTCGACCTCCGCTAAGGCACCGTCCCGGGCCGCGGTCGCGCCGTCCAGGCCTCCTCCGCCTCCCGCTCCTCCTGCGCCTCGCGCTCCCGCCGTCGCGCCTCCGCCC
>JBAVCR010000219.1:0-3932 GCA_049586815.1 Anaeromyxobacteraceae bacterium | reverse complement strand
GCGCTCCTCACCGCCGGGGCGGCCGCCTGGCAGCTGCGGCCCCGCGCGCGGCGCCGCAGCCTGCACCTCCCCGGCGGGCCGGACGACCCTAGCGGGCCGGGACCGGGGTCTCCCAGCGGTGGTCCTTGAGCTGCTCCCGCAGCGCCGACTTGAGGAACTTGCCGGTGGCGTTGCGGGGGATGGCCTCCACGTAGACGTAGGCGTCGGGCAGCCAGTAGCGCGCGAACATGGGCGCGAGGTACTCGGTGAGCTCGTGGGGCGTGGCCTTCGAGCCCTCCTTCAGGACCACCGCCGCCACCGGCCGCTCCCCCCAGCGCGGGTGCGCCACCGCCACCACCGCGGCCTCCTTCACGGCCGGGTGGCCCATGAGGGCGTTCTCGAGGTCCACCGAGCTGATCCACTCGCCGCCCGACTTGATGAGGTCCTTGGAGCGGTCGGTGATGCGGACGTAGCCTTCCCGGTCCACCGAGACGATGTCCCCGGTCCGGAACCAGCCGTCCATGGTGAACTTGTCGGCCTCGGCCGGGTTCTGGAAGTAGCTCTTCGCCACCCAGGGGCCGCGAACCTGGAGCTCGCCCATGGACTTCCCGTCCCAGGGCGTGGGGCCGGCCTCGCCGATGACCCGGGTGTCGACGAGCGGAACGGGGAGCCCCTGCGCGGCCCGCATGCGCAGCCGGTCCTCGTCGGGCGCCTTCTCGAGGTGCGGCTTGAGCCGGCTCACCGTCCCGAGAGGGGTCATCTCGGTCATGCCCCAGGCGTGGATGACCCGCAGCCCGTGCCGCTTCTCGAACCCCTCGATCATCGACTTCGGGGCCGCCGCGCCACCCACGATCATGGCCTTCAGGGACGAGGTGTCCCAGGTCCCGGGGTTGCGGTCGAGCTCGTCCAGGATGCCGAGCCACACCGTGGGCACGCCGGCGGTGAAGGTCACCCGCTCCCGCTGGAAGAGGTCGAGCAGGCTCTTCGCGTCGAGGTGGGGGCCGGGGAAGACCTGCTTCGAGCCCACCATGGTGGCGGTGAAGGGGAGCCCCCAGGCGTTGACGTGGAACATCGGGACCACCGGCAGCATGGCGTCGCCGAAGGAGAGCCCCAGCGCGTCGGGCAGGGCCGAGACGAGCGAGTGGAGGACGAGCGACCGGTGGGAGTAGACGACGCCCTTCGGCTTGCCGGTGGTGCCGGACGTGTAGCAGATGCCGGCCGCCTGCCCCTCCTCCAGGTTCGGGAAGGCGAAGGTGTTCATCTCCGGCTCGATCATCTGCTCGTAGTCGATGGCGAACTCGGGCGCGGCGTGGCCGTGGGTCCAGACCACGACCGCGTGCGGGTTCACGTCCTTGTGGAAGCGGTCGTAGACCGGGAGGAGCACGTCGTCGACGAGGAGGAACCGGTCCTCGGCGTGGTTCATGATGTAGGCGAGGTCCTGCGGCGAGAGGCGCGGGTTCAGCGTGTGGAGCACGCCTCCGGCGAGCGGCACGGCGAAGTAGGCCTCGAGGTGGCGGCCGTGGTTCCAGGCCAGCGTGGCCACCCGGTCCCCCGGCTTCAGCCCGAGGCGGACGAGGGCGTTCGCGAGCTTCTGCACCCGCCTGTGGAACTCGCCGTAGGTGGAGCGCTGGATCGACTTGTCGGGCCAGCGGGAGACGATCTCGACGTCGGGGAAGTACCTCCCGACCCGCTCGAAGAGCGGCAGCAGGGTGAGCTCGTAGTCCATCATCAGTCCGCGCATGGTGGCCTCCGGAAGGGGGTTCGTGGGGCAGCCCGAGAAACCTATCGGTTTCCGGGGAGTCCATCCATCCCCCCGGGTAGACTCCCAGCAGCCATGGACCGGGCCCGCCTCGACGCCGACCTCGCCGTCCTCGCCTCGCACGCGCAGGAGTGGGCCCGGCTCGCCGTGCCGGAGAAGCTCCGGCTGCTCCGGGCCGCGCGCGAAGGCGTCGCCCGGGTCGCCGAGCGCTGGGTCGAGGCCGCCGTCCGCGAGAAGGGGATCCCGGAGGGGTCTCCCCTCGCCGGCGAGGAGTGGATGAGCGGCCCGTACTCGCTTCTCTTCGCCACGGCCGCGCTCGAGCGGACCATGGGCAAGCTCTCGCGGGGCGAGTCTCCCCTGCCCCCGCCTCAGGCCATCCGGACGCGTCCGGACGGCCAGGTGGTGCTCGACGTCTTCCCGGTCGACGCCTTCGACCGCATCCTGCACTCGGGGGTGACGGCCGAGGTCTGGATGGAGCCCGGCGTGACGCGCGAGGGGCTCGCCGGGTCGGTGGCCGGCTTCTATCGCCTGCCCGACCCTCCGGGCCGCGTCTCCCTCGTGCTCGGCGCCGGGAACATCTCCTCCATCGCCCCGCTCGACCTGCTGCACGAGCTCTACGCCCGGGGCGCCGTCGCGGTCGTCAAGATGAACCCGGTGAACGACTACCTCGGCCCGTTCCTCGAGGAGGCCTTCGCCCCGTTCGTCGAGCGCGGGTTCGTGCGGTTCGCCTACGGCGGCGTCGAGACCGGCGCCTACCTCTGCGATCACCCGCTCGTCGAGGCCATCCACATCACCGGCAGCGAGCGGACCTACGACGCCATCCGGTTCGGCACGGGGACCGAGGGGGCGGAGCGCAAGCGGCGCGGCGAGCCCAGGAACCCCCGCCCCATCAGCGCGGAGCTGGGCGGCGTGGGTCCGACCATCGTCGTCCCGGGGCGCTGGAGCGACGCCGACCTCCGCTTCCACGCCGAGGGCGTCGTCTCCCAGAAGATGCACAACGGGGGCTTCAACTGCGTCGCCGCCCAGGTGCTGGTCCTCGCCGAGGCCTGGCCGCAGCGCCAGGACTTCCTGGCCGCGCTGCGGGAGGCCTTCCGGTCGGTCCCGGCGCGGCACCCCTACTACCCGGGGGCGGCGGAGCGGCAGCAGGCCGCCGTCCGGGCCCACCCCGGCGCCGAGCTCCTCGACCCGCCCGGCGCGGTGCCGGTGCCCCGCGTCCTGATCCCCGGCGTCGACGCAGGCGATGCCTCGGCCCGTGCCTTCCGCGAGGAGTTCTTCGGCGGCGTGCTGGCCGAGACCACCCTGCCCGGCGCCGACGGCGCGTCGTTCCTCGAGAACGCCGTGCGCTTCGCCAACGACACCCTGCGCGGGACCCTGGGCGCGAACCTCGTCGTCGACCCGGTCACCGAGCGATCGCTCGGCCCGGTGCTCGAGTCCGCCATCGCCGCCCTCCGCTACGGCTCGATCTCGGTGAACACCTGGACGGGAGTGGCCTACTTCATCCCGCAGGCCACCTGGGGCGCCTTCCCCGGCCACTCCGACACCGACATCCAGAGCGGGCGCGGCGTGGTGCACAACACGCTCCTCCTCGACCGTCCGCAGAAGACCGTCGTGCGAGGCCGCTTCCGTCCCTTCCCGCGGGCCTGGCTCGCCGGCGACTTCCACCTCGGGCCGAAGCCGCCCTGGTTCGTCACCCACCGGACGGCCGACGCCGTGGGGCGTCGCCTCACGACCTTCTCCGCGGCGCCCTCCTTCCGGAGGCTGCCCGGGATCATCGCGGCCGCGCTGCGGGGCTAGTACACGCGCGCGACCTCGGCGCCGGAGAAGTAGGCGCCGAGGATGCGCCGGTAGTCCTGGCCGGACGTGGCCCGGCCGATGGCGCCCCACTGGCACATGCCCACGCCGTGCCCCCAGCCGCCGCCGCGGAAGACCCAGGCGTCCGGCTCCGCGGTCACGACGAACATGGCCGAGGGGAGGTCGCCGAGAAGCCGGCGGATGCGCAGCTCGCCGTGGACCGTGACGCTGCCGCGCTCGCCGTCGAGGCGCAGGGAAAGCGCCCGCCCCGAGGCTCCCCGCGCCACCACCGCGACGTGGTCCACGGCGCCGCCGCCGACCGAGGTGGCCATCCGGTCGAGCTCGGCGCGGGGAATGCGCCGCTCCCAGCGGAAGCGATCCGGCCGGGCGCCCGGGGCGCGGC
>JBAVCR010000218.1:0-2994 GCA_049586815.1 Anaeromyxobacteraceae bacterium | reverse complement strand
CCGTCGCCTCGGAGCCTTCCGGCGCGCAGGTGGTCGTCGACGGCGTCTACCGCACCGCCGCCTCCTGGGCCGGCGGCCACCCCACGTCGTCGAAGCCGTCCTGGGTGGCCATCGACGTGGGGCGCGGCCCGCGCCGCCTCCTCGTCTCGTTCACCTCCTCCGGGAACCACGACTACCTCGACCGGAAGTACGGGGCGCCGGTGGACTACCGGATCGAGACCTCCGCCGACTCCACGAACGGCAAGGACGGGTCCTGGCGGACCGCCGTCGCCATCACCGGGAACCCGGCCCGCACCCGTGCGCACGCCTTGGACTTCGCCGGGCAGCGCTGGGTGCGGCTGGTCGTCACCGGGCTCTCGCCCGACGTGTTCCCCTACGGGCTCTTCGTCGACGAGATCGACGTGCACGACCTCTCGCGGGGCGGGGACGACGCCTGGGTGTTCTTCGGGGACAGCATCACGTCCAAGGTCTTCGACCGGGCGCCCGCCCACCGGCCGAGCTTCCCGGAGGCGATCGCGCGGCTCCACCCCGGGTACTTCCCGGCGGTGGTCGGCGCCGGGTTCGGCAGCCTCCACCACTCCGACGCGGTGAAGCGCATCGACGAGGTGCTGGCGCTCAACCCCGACGCGAAGGTGATCGCGCTCGCCTTCGGGTCGAACGACTGGGACCCGAAGGCGTTCCGCAAGGACCTGCTCGAGGTGATCGGGAAGGTCCGGGCTGCGGGGCGCATCCCGATCGTGGCCCGCATTCCCTTCCGCGCCGACGCGAAGGTGGACTACGCGGCGCAGCTGAACGAGGTCGTCGACGACGTCACCCGGAAGCTCGGGCTCCTTCCCGGCCCCGACCTCTACGCCTGGTTCAAGGTCCACCCGGAGCACCTCGAGGACGGGCTCCACCCCGACGACGCGGGGTCGATCGAGATGATCCGGCGCTGGGCCGAGGCGGCCGGGCCGCTGTACCGGTGACGCGAGGGCCCCCGGGGGGTCACCCGGGCTGGTCACCCCAAGGTTCGTGCGTCCGCGCGTTGCCGTCCGTCGCCGCGTGCGCGCACCCTGGTGACCGGGGGGCGTCATGGGCATGCGAGCCTGCGTCGGTGTCGCCGCACTGGTCGCCTCGCTCGGCTGCCAGGGCGACGGGAGCCAGCCGGTGGTGGACGAGCGAGAGCCGTGCGACCGGTCGGAGGAGGGGAGCTGGCGCTGCAAGGACAACGCCTACCAGGTGTGCGGGGGAATGATGGGCGACGTTCCGAAGTACTGGACCACGCAGGAGACCTGCGTGCTCCCCGACGAGTGCCGCATCGACGACGCCGGGGGTCACGCCGCCCTCCTTCCCTACTGCTACGCACCGGGGTCCACCTGCAGCCTCGCGCGATTCTCGACCTGCGACCGGATCGGCATCCCGTCTCCGGCCCTGTGGACGTGCAGGGTCAGGCCCTCGGATGGCACGCTCCAGTGGACGGTGACTCCGTGCAGCGAACGGTCCCCACCGGCCATCTGCCTGCCGGACGGGGTCTGGTGGGAGCAGCCGACGCCCGAGCACGCGTGCTACGAGGTCGCGGTGCCGTGCCCCCTGGAGCCCGGGTTCCCGTATCCGGCGGCCACCTGCGAGGGAAACGTCCGCGTACGGTGCAGGCCGGTCGTCGTGGAAGGAAAGGCGGTCTTCACCGTGGACGCGGAGGACTGCACGCTGGAGCAGCGCGTTTGCCGGTCCTCCGGTGCGCAGGCCGGGTGTGTGCTGCCCTGAGGAGCCACCACCCTCGACGAGGAGGTCGCCGTGACGATGAGGTGGGCCGTGCTTCTCCTCGCGGCTGCCGCGTGTGGCGACTCGCGGCCCGCGAGGCCGGAGTTGACGTTCGCTCCCGACGCCCTGCCGGACGCCCAGGTAGGCCAGGAATACACCGTCGAGATCACCGTGTCCGGTAACGAGACGCCGGTGTCGTCGATGCGACTGGACGAGGGTTCGCTCCCGCCGGGCATCGTCCTCGTGCACCGGTCCGTGCAGTCCACGGGCCTGCTGCAGGGGATGCCGGCGCAGGGAGGGACCTTCGCCTTCTCCCTTCGCGCCAGCTGCTTCGGGACGAATCTCCCCGGGCAGGAGGGAACGAAGGCCTACGTGATCGTCGTGCGGTAGTGCACGCCGGCCTCCGCCCGAGGACGACGTCGATCTGAGGAAGGGATTGGAAAGCTCTCACACGACACGCCTCCGGAAATGCGGGAGGGAACCCGCTGCGTTGTGGAAGTCATGCGGCTCGCCATCCTCGTCCCTGCGCTCGTCCTGGTCGCCTGCGGCACGTCCACCCCACCCGCCGTTCCCGCCGAGGCCGCCCGGCTTCGCCCCGTCGCGCAGTCCCTCGTCGCCGCCGTCGAGGCATACCAGGATCGCATCGCCTCGATGGCGAGCCCCGCCGAGTGCCGGACGACCCGCTCCGCGTACGAGGCGCGCGTCGGTCCGGCCATCGAGGGGCTCCTCGCCCTGGCGCCGAGGCTCGACGCCTGGATGCGGGAGCGCGGCGCGCCGGAACACGCCGACCTGGCCTGCGAGGGCGCTTCGATCCTCGCCGAGTTCGAGCGGCACACCGACATCGCCTGCACGGCGGTCGCCATGGAGGCGAACCGGGCGGAGGCGTCCAGGCACCTCCGCGCCATGGAACCCTGGGTGAAGCTCGTCGCCGCGCGGGTCGGGGAGGCCGAGGATCCGGCGGACGGAGCGGCCCACCGGACCGGGCCTCGCTGCGTCCGCTTCGCCGACGGGGGCCGGATGTACATGCCCTGACGAACGAAGGCCCCGCCCGGAGACCGGACGGCGCCCGGTGAAGACTCGTTCCGCCCCTACTGGGCCGCGAAGGTGCCGCAGGTGGTGGTGACCATGGCGGAGAAGGAGAGCTGGCCGTTCGCCTGGACGGTTCCGCTGCCCGGATTCAGCGCGACGGAGAGGACCTTCTCGGCGCCGACGGTGACGACGGCCTGGGCGGTCTTCGTGGGGTCGGCCTGGCTG
>JBAVCR010000217.1:0-5502 GCA_049586815.1 Anaeromyxobacteraceae bacterium | reverse complement strand
CTGCGACCCGGGGCGTCCCTCCCGCCGCGCGGACCACGGTGGAGCGCTGGCTCGCCGGGGACTCGCCCACCGGCGTCCCGGCCGGCCGGAGGCCGGCGCTCGACCGGGGCTTCCGCGCCCTCGGTGCCGAGGTCTACCGCCTGCGCTGCATCCCCTGCCACGGCGTGAACGGGAACGGCCGGGGCATCCACGCCGCCCGGCTCTCGGTGCCGGCGCGCGACTTCACGACGGGCGTCTACGAGCTGCGCTCCACCCCCTCCGGCACCCTCCCCACCGACCGGGACCTCTACCTCACCGTCTCGCGCGGCATCCACGGCTCGGCCATGATCCCCTGGGCCTGGCTCGGGGAGGACGAGCGCTGGGCGGTGGTGGAGCACGTGAAGTCCTTCTCCCCCCGCTTCCGCGAGGAGGGGCCCGGCGAGGAGGTGGTGGTGCCCCCGGCGCCGGAGGAGACCCCGGAGCTCGCCGCCCGCGGGGAGGACGCCTGGCGCCGGAACGGCTGCGCCAAGTGCCACGGCGAGACCGGGGAGGGGGACGGTCCGTCGGCCCCGACGCTCCGCCGCGACGGCGGCGAGCCGGTGCGCCCGCTTCCCTTCTCCGCCGGCCGCTTCCTGCGCGGCGGCTCGCTCCCGGAGATCTGGCTCACGCTCGCCACCGGCCTCGACGGCACGCCCATGCCCTCCTACGCGGCCGTGCCGGACGACGAGCTCTGGGCGCTCGCCGCCTGGGTCCGGGCCCGGGCAGGACTGCCGACCGCCGCGGGTCGGCCGCTCCCCCCGCATCCCGAGGAGCGGCTCGGCTTCGAGATCGACGTCCTGGGGCGGTAGGGGGCTACCCCGGGGTCCCGCCGCCCCGGCCGCCGCGCAGCTCGACCGGGAAGGGGTGGCCCGACGCGCCGGCGGGGAGCTGCTCGGGGGGGATGGCCGGGCGGCTGCCGTCGCGCA
Source organism: Anaeromyxobacteraceae bacterium (assembly GCA_049586815.1). Lineage (GTDB taxonomy): Bacteria > Myxococcota > Myxococcia > Myxococcales > Anaeromyxobacteraceae > CAIOAK01. Next base: position 4,558 of record JBAVCR010000217.1, on the reverse strand, counting down.
GCTGCGCGTAGTGCGGGGAGAGGATCTCCACGCCGGCCGCGAAGAAGACGTCCTGCACGTTCTGGTTCAGCTCGGACAGGATGAAGTGCTGGAGCGCCGGGTCCTCGACGTACGCGTCGAGCTCGTAACGGACGTAGAAGTCGTGGAGCTCGCTCTGGATCACCCAGGGGGCCGGCTCGCGGCGCACCCTGCTGGTCTTCTCGGCGGCGGCGAGCAGGAGCTCGTGGACCTTCCGCCACGGGGTGTCGTAGCCGATGGTCACCGAGGTGTGGATGGCGACCCCGGACCGTCGGGCCTCCGCGCTGAAGTTCAGGATCTGGCTCGCGAGCACGGTGGAGGACGCGAGCGTGACGTGCTCGCTCCGGATGGTGACGAGCTTCACCGCGAGGAGGCCCCGTTCCGAGACGGTCCCGGTCACGTCGGCGATGCGCACGAAGTCGCCCATCTGGAACGGGCGCATGTAGGTGAGCACGATCCCGGAGATGGCGTTCGCGACCGACGATCCGGAGCCGAGGGAGATCATCGCGCCGAGGAGCAGCCCGATGGACTGGAAGGCGCTCGAGCCCGCGCCGGGCAGGTACGGGTAGATGGCGACGGCCACGAGCGCAGAGATGAAGAGCGTGACGATGAGCGAGGTGGTGCGGCTCCAGTCCGGGAAGAACCCGGGGAGCTGGATGGCGCCGGCGCGCACGGCCCGGAAGAAGATGCGGTTCAGTCCCTGGGCCGTCCAGCCCACCGCCAGGAAGAGCGCGATGTAGACCAGGTTCGGGAGGTAGTCGACGACCCCCGCGAGGACGCTCCCGGTCGCGCCCAGCGTGAACCGGAGCGCCTTGTCGGCGGGGCCGCGCGTCCAGGGGAAGAGGTGGGCGACGGCGTCGAGCCAGGCGAGCAGGGCGACGGCGACGAGCCCGAAGCGCAGGAGCCACCCGCCCAGCGCCACCAGCCGTCCCTGGGCCTCCGGGCCGATGAGCTGGTAGTGCTGGATGCGCATCCGGGAGAGGAGGGCCGCGAACCCGGAGGCGAGCTTCGGCCCGAGCCGGGCGCGCACGAAGGCGAGCCCCATGAGGAAGGCGACGAGCGCGACCGTGAGGAGGAGCGCCTTCGTCCAGGACCGCACCAGCGCCTCCGGCGACCGGTCGGCCCGGTAGCGCCGGATGGCCTCCTCCAGGCGGACGCCCACGGCGCGGGCGTAGAACGCCCGCTCCTCGCGGTTCCCGGACTCGGCGTCGGTGATGCTCGCGATGAAGCGATCGCCGAGGAAGATGTCGCTCGCGTGCCCCTCGACCACCCGGAGCGGCCCGGGAGGATCGTCCGCGTCGGCCACCGCCTGGATGCGCTGCTCGATGGACCGGGCCCGGTCGGCGGCGGATCGCGTTCCCACCCGGGCCCGGACGTAGAAGAGGCTCCGCCCGTCGAACTCCACCAGCGCGGGCTTCTCCTTGACCATCTCGTCGAGGAGGGCCTCGCCCACCGGGGCGCCGGCCTCCGCGGGCTCGTCGGCCCGGACCGGCGTGTGCACGGGGAACGCCGGCAGCACGGTCATCCCCAAGAGGAGCAGGATCCGGCGTGCCCTTTGGCCTAGCATCGAGGCGCAACCTTACAAGGAGGCCGCGGAGAATGCATCGTCCCTCGTCGAAGACCCTCTCCTCGCCGTTGCTGGCCATCGCGCTCGGAATCCTGGCCCTCGTCCCCGCCGCCGCCTGGTCGGACGAGCCCAAGTTCCCCTATGGAAAGAAGGACGAGCTCCAGAAGCTCCCGCCGTGGGCCGCGTCCGTCACGGCGGGCTTCGGCCTCACCACCGGCAACGCACAGTCGCTCAACCTCACCGGCGGGGGCAACGTCTCCCACCGCTTCGACGCCGAGAACATGCTCACGTTCGACGCCAACGTGGCGATCCAGCGGAGCACCATCGAGACGGCGTCCGACACCAACCAGGACGGCGTCATCGGCCCGGGCGAGCTGCAGAGCATCACCCAGTCGGTCTCGGAGGCCTGGGGGCTCCGGCTCCGCTACGACCGCTTCTTCGGCTGGAACGCCATCTACGCCTTCGGCTTCGCCGGAGGCGACGTCCCGGCCGGCAAGCAGTTCCTCACCGGCGGGCAGGTCGGCTACTCGCGCGCCCTCTGGAAGACGGAGACGTCGGAGCTCGTGGGCGAGGCGGGCATCGACTACACCTACCAGCGGTACGTGGTGGGCGACCCCAACTCCAACAGCATCGTCTCGCTGCGCGCGTTCTTGGGCTACCTGGGCACCCCGAACCCGGGCCTCCAGTACAACGCCAGCCTCGAGTACCTCGGCAACCTGAACGCCCTCGACACCCCCACCGGCCGCGTCGGCACGTTCGCCGACAACCGGCTCGTCGGCCGGCTCGGCGTCACCTGGAAGATCTTCGGGGACGGGAGCCTCGGCTTCCGCTTCCGCGCCCTCTACGACTCGGCGCCCGCGCCGAAGCCGCCCCCCGCCGGCTTCGCCTGGGCCGCCGGCTACCAGCCGGTCGCGAAGGAGTGGGACACCTTCACCGAGCTCGTGCTCGTCTACAAGCTCCTCTAGCCACCCCGTTTCCCGGGTTCGCCAGGCGTCCGGCCCCGGCCGGACGCCTTTTTTCGCACTCCCGGTTGCGCCGGCTGCCGCGCCGCGTCAAAATATTGATTCGGAAATCAGGAGGAGCCCGTGCCCGACAAGAAGACCGCCAGCTACGTGCAGTCCCTCTGCATGGGGGAGATCGAGGAAGAGATCATCATCCCCTTCCCGACCATGGCCGAGGGCGAGCGGGAGACGCTCGGCCAGGTGCTCGCCTCCATCCGCCAGCTCCTCTCCGGCCGGGAGAAGGAGTTCCGCGCCTGGGACGAGGAGGCGGAGATGCCCGCCTCGTTCGTGGACGAGCTCCGGCAGTTCGGCCTCTTCGGCCTCGTCATCCCCGAGGCGCACGGCGGCATGGCCTTCGGCTCGACGGCCTACTCCCGCGTGCTGCAGGAGATCGCCACCTTCGACGGGTCGGTGGCCCTCACGGTGGGTGCGCACAGCTCGATCGGCATGCGCGGCCTCCTCCTCTTCGGCACCGACGCCCAGAAGGCCCGCTGGCTGCCGAGGCTCACCACCGGCGAGATGATCGCCGCCTTCTGCCTCACCGAGCCGGGAGCCGGCTCCGACGCGGCCGCCATCCGCACCACGGCGCGCCGCGACGGCAACGACTGGATCCTGAACGGCGAGAAGATCTGGATCACGAACGGCGGCATGGCCGACTTCTTCACGGTCTTCGCGAAGACCCCGGACGTGCAGTCGAAGGGCAAGGCGGCCATGACCGCCTTCGTCGTCACCCGCGACATGCCCGGCGTCTCCACCGGCCCCCACGAGGACAAGATGGGGATCCGGGCCAGCTCGACCACCACCGTGCGGCTCGAGGACGTGCGCGTCCCCGGCGACCACGTGCTCGGCGGCGTCGGCCAGGGCTTCAAGGCCGCCATGCGAATCCTGAACGCCGGCCGCACCGGCCTGGGCGGCGGCGCGGTGGGCGGCATGAAGCGTCTCATCGCGCTGTCGGCGAAGCAGGCGGTGGAGCGACAGCAGTTCGGGCGCCCCATCTCCGAGTTCGGCATGATCAAGGAGAAGGTCGGCCTCATGGTGGTCGACGCCTTCGCCTCCGAGTCGGTGGTGAGCCTGGTGGCCGGCCTCATCGACCAGGGCTACGAGGACTACGCGGTCGAGGCGGCCATCTCCAAGGTGTTCGCCACCGAGGCGCTCTGGCGCACCGCCGACGAGGCGCTGCAGATCGCCGGCGGCAACGGCTTCATGCGCGAGTTCCCCTACGAGAAGGCGGTGCGCGACTGCCGCATCAACCGCATCTTCGAGGGCACGAACGAGATCCTGCGCCTCTTCATCGCCCTCACCGCCATGAACGACGTGGGGCAGCAGCTGAAGGAGCTCGCCTCGGTGGTGAAGAGCGGCGTCGCCGATCCCATCAAGGGCTTCGGCGTGCTCTCCGGCTACGCGCGCAAGCGCGCCTCGCTCGCCACCGGGCTGGTCGGCGATCGGCGCACCTTCACCCTCCTCGTTCCCGCCGTGAAGAAGGCGGCCACCGTGGTCGAGGAGGGCACGCGCGACGTGGCCCTCGCCGCCGACCGGATCCTCCGCAAGCACGGGGGGCAGGTGGTGGGCAAGCAGTTCGCCACCCACCGCCTCGCCGACATCCTCATCGACCTGTTCGTGCTCTCCGCGGTGCTCTCGCGGGCCAACGCGGCGGTGGAGGACCGGGGCGAGGAGGCCTCGGCCCAGGAGCTCGCCATCCTCGAGATCCTCGCCGGCCGGGCCCGCCGCCGCATGCGCAGCAACCTGAACCGGATCGACGACAACGACGACGAGCTGGTGAAGCTGGTCGCCGACCACGCCTTCCAGAAGGAAGGCTACTCCTGGGACACGATCTAGGGGCCTAGCGTCCGTCGCAGAGCCGGGCGGCCCGCTCGAACGAGGCGCGCTCGCCGGCCGGCTCGAGCGAAACCTGGTCCATGACCTCGGCGCAGGAGAGCCCGGGGGCGTGGCGGGCGAGCGTCTCGGCCGCGAC
>JBAVCR010000216.1:0-4342 GCA_049586815.1 Anaeromyxobacteraceae bacterium | reverse complement strand
CCGGCCGACTTCCCCTGGCTCTCGCAGCTCGGCCGCAACCTCACCGAGATGGCCGCGGCAGGACGGCTCGACCCGCTCGTCGGCCGCGAGGTCGAGGTGGAGCAGGCCCTCGACGTCCTCGGGAAGCGGCGCACCAACAACCCTCTCCTCGTCGGCGAGGCCGGCGTGGGGAAGACCGCCATCGTCGAGGGCGTGGCGCAGAAGCTCCTCGCCCAGGGGTCGCCCCGGGTCGTGGTCGAGCTCGACATGGCGAGCGTCCTCTCCGGCACCCAGCTCCGCGGCTCCTTCTCCGAGAAGCTGCGCGGGATCCAGGACGAGGTCCGGCGCGCCGAGGGGCGGGTCGTGGTCTTCATCGACGAGGTCCACACCGTCATGGGCGCCGGCTCCACCGGCGAGGGACCGCAGGACGCCGCCAACGAGCTGAAGGCCGGGCTCGCCCGGGGCGAGTTCCCCTGCATCGGCGCCACGACCCACGACGAGTACCGCAAGCACATCGAGAAGGATCCCGCGCTCGAGCGGCGCTTCACGCCCGTGCTGGTGCGCGAGCCCTCGGTCCCCGACACGCTGCGGATCCTCGAGGGCATCCTCCCGCGCTACGAGCAGCACCACGCCGTCCGGTTCGCCCCCGACGCGGTGGAGGCCGCCGCGGCCCTCACCTCGCGCTACGTCCGCGACCGCTTCCTGCCGGACAAGGCCGTCGCCGCCATGGACCTGGCCGGCTCGCGGGCACGGCGGCAGGGGGCCACCGAGGTGTCGGCGGCCGACGTGGCCCGCGTGGTGGCCCAGATGGCGGGCATCCCCGAGTCCCGGCTCGTCTCCGGCGACCGGGAGCGGCTGCTCCACCTCGAGGACGCGCTCTCCGCCCGCATCGTCGGCCACTCCGAGACCATCGCGCGGGTGGCGGGCGTCCTGCGGCGCAACTACGCAGGCTTCGCCTCGCGCCGCCCGATGGGCAGCTTCCTCTTCCTCGGCCCCACCGGCGTGGGCAAGACGGAGCTCGCCCGCGCGCTCGCCGACTCCTTGTTCGGCAGCGACCAGGCGCTCGTCCGCCTCGACATGAGCGAGTGCAGCGAGCCCACCGGCGTGGCCCGGCTGGTGGGCGCCGCGCCCGGCTACGTCGGCTACGGCGAGGGCGGCCAGCTCACCGACGCCGTCCGGCGCCGTCCGGCCAGCGTGGTCGTGCTCGACGAGATCGACAAGGCCCACCGCGACGTCCTCCTGCTCCTCCTCCAGGTCCTGGAGGAGGGACGCCTCACCGACGGTCGCGGCCGGCAGGTCGACTTCTCCTCCACGGTCGTGGTCCTCACCACCAACCTGGGCGGTTTCGAGGCCACCCGGGCCGCCTCGGGGGTGATGGGCTTCGGCGCCTCCGACGCGGGGAGCCGCGAGGACCGCGCCGGACAGGTGGCCCGCGCCGCGCTCCCTCCCGAGCTGTGGAACCGGCTCGACGAGCGGCTCGTCTTCCCCGCGCTGGGCCGCGAGGATCTGGCGCACGTCGCCTCGCTCCTCCTCAAGCAGTCGTCGGAGCGGCTCGCCGCCGAGCGGCGCATCCGCTTCTTCGCGGGCGAGGACGTCATCGAGCACCTGCTCGTGAACGGGGGCTTCGACCCCTCGCTGGGCGCCCGCCCCATGCGCGGCGCCGTCCAGCGGCTCGTCGAGGGCCCCATCGCCGAGTGCATCCTGAAGGGCGAGCTCGTGCCCGGCGACGAGGTCGAGGTGGCCGTCGAGGACGGCGCCCTCGCCTTCCGGCGCATCGGCTGAACGGCGGCGGCCCCTCCGCCGTCCGGATCACTCCGCGTACAGCTCGCGCTCTCGGATGTACTCGAGGACCCGCGTGGGCACGAGGGACGACACGTCGTCGCCCCGGGCCAGCCGGTCGCGCACCTCGGTGGAGGAGACGTCGGGGAGCGCCGGGCCGTCGGCGAAGCCGGTCTCGCCGGCGCGCCCCACCACGATCACGCGCGCCAGCTCGCGGACCCGGTCGAACCGGTACCACTTGGGCGTGTCGGCGACGATGTCGGCCCCGACCACGAGCGTGAAGCTCCGATCGGGGTGCTTCTCCACCAGGTACTCGAGGGTGCGTGCGGTCTTGCCGACGAGAGGGTCGTCCCGGAGATCCGCCTCGGCGGTGCAGACGTGCAGCCCGCGGATGGGGGCCGCGGCCAGCTCGCACATGCGCACCCGGTCCTCGAAGGGCGCGAGCGCCTTCCCGAAGGGATGCCGGTAGCTGGGGAGCATCCAGACCTCGGAGACCCCGCGGGTGGCGAGCGTCCAGTAGGCCGCCATCACGTGGGCCACGTGGGGCGGGTTGAAGGAGCCGCCGAGGATCGCGGTCTGTCGCCTGGGTTCCATGTGGCCTCAGTCCGCGTAGAGGAGGAATGGGACGCGGCGCCGCGCGAAGGCCCGCTCCTCGGGTGCGAAGGACCGGGCGAGCTCCCGCCATCCGGCGCCGGCCTCGATGGCGCGCCGCTCCCGGTCCGAGCCACAGAGCAGGTCGAAGGCGGGGATTCCCTCGACGAACTCGTAGGGGGCCGTCCGCCAGGCGAAGCGATCGGGGTCCTGCGCACGGGCCACCGCCACGCAGGCGAGCCCGGTCCGGAACGGGAGGAAGGCCTCCGGATCGCGGACGTGCAGCTCGACGCCGTGGCAGAGCACCCCCTGGTGCTTGTCCCAGGTGGGGGTGAAGCCGGCGGCGCGGAAGCGGACGCCCGGGAGCCGCTCGGCCTCGAGGTCGCGGGCCAGCTGGGCCGCGTCCAGCCAGGGCGCGCCGACGAGGTGGAACGGGCGGGTGGTGCCGCGACCCTCGGAGAGGTTCGTCCCCTCGAGCAGGCACATGCCCGGGTAGACGAGCGCGGTGTCCGGCGTGGGCATGTTCGGCGACGGCAGCACCCAGGGCAGGCCGGTCTCGCCGAAGGGGCGACGGCGGCGCCAGCCCTCGCAGGGGACCACCTCGAGGTCGACGTCGATGGCGCGCTCGGCCTGGAACAGCCGGGCCAGCTCACCGACCGTCAACCCGTGCCGGACGGCGATGTCGTGCATCCCGCAGAAGCTCTCGAACCCGGGGCGGAGCGCCGGGCCTTCCACCGCCCTGCCGCCCACGGGATCGGGCCGGTCGAGCACCACGAAGCGCAGTCCCGCCGCGGCGGCGGCCTCCATGCAGAGCATCATGGTGGCCTGGTACGTGTAGAAGCGCGTGCCCACGTCCTGGACGTCGAAGACGAGTGCGTCGAGTCCAGCCAGGTGGGAGGGGCCGGGGCGCAGGGACTCCGGCGCCGATCCGTACAGCGAATGGACCGGCAGGCCGGTGACCCGGTCGCGCTCGTCGCCCACGGCGGCCATGTACTGCACGTCGCCCCGGACCCCGTGCTCCGGCCCGAAGAGCGAGGCGAGCCGGACGCCGGGGGCGGCCGCGAGCAGGTCGGCCGCGTGGCGCAGCCGCCGGTCGACGGCGGTCGGGTTGCAGACGAGCCCCACGCGGAGGCCGCGCAGGGGAGCGTACCTCCGCCTCGCCAGCACCTCGATCCCGGGCACCACCTCCGCCGACCGCTTCCGCGCCATGCGGAACATCCTATCCCGGCCATCCCCCGGCGCGGCGACCTGTGGCAGACTCCGGCCCCTCGGAGGGTCGACGAGCGCATGGCGGCACGCAAGGGAGCCGGATCGATGGTGCTGTTCCTCGCCGCCTGGGCCGTGAACCTGGCCTTCGACGGGCTCGCCCTCGTCTCTCCCCGCCTCGCCCCTCCCCACCTCCTGCACGACCACATGCCGGAGGCCATCCGCGGCATGGTCTCTCCCCTCGTGCTCGCTCCGGTGACCTCGGCGGTCCTCGCAGCCATCGCGCTGCTCGTGCTCTCGCTCGTCCCTCCCGGCGCGCCCCACCGCGTCCCGAGGCTCGCCACCTGGATGGCCGGGTTCTGGCTGCTCTCGGAGGGGCTCCTCGCCTGGGTCTGGCTCGACGCGCCGGCCGGCACGGTGGTCGCGTCGCTCTCCGCCGGCCTCGTCCGCTGCGTGGCGCTCGCCTGGGTGCTCGACCGCCTCGGCCCCTCCGGGGGGAAGGCCCGTTGATCGCGCATCCCAGGACGCTCGAGGAGCTCGGGTGGCCGCTCGTCCTCGAGGCGCTCGGCGCCCGGTGCCGCACCGCGGGCGGCAAGGCCCGCGCCGCCGCCCTCCCCTTCCTCGACGGGCCCGCCGAGGTGCGGGAGGCGCTCTCCCTCCTCGCCGAGGCCAGGTCGCTCTCCGAGTCGCAGGTTTCCCTCCCCATCTCCACGCCGGGCGACCCCGCCGCGGCGCTCGAGCGGGCCGCGAAGGGCGGGATGCTCGAGCCGCTCGCGCTGCGCGACGT
>JBAVCR010000215.1:0-8594 GCA_049586815.1 Anaeromyxobacteraceae bacterium | reverse complement strand
GCGCTCCTCGCCGCGCTGCTCGGGACGGGGGCGCTGGCGCTCCGGGCCCGGCTCCTTCCCACGGCCTACGCCGCCCTCGGGCTGGGCGCCGTCGCCGGCGTGGCGACCCGGTTCCTCGGAGGTGGGCGGTGACGCAGCGGATCGAGAAGACCTTCACCATCGTGAACTCGCTCGGCCTCCACGCCCGCCCGGCCGCGATGGTGGTGCAGACCGCCAACCGGTTCAAGTCCGAGGTCCAGTTCGAGAAGGACGGCCTGCAGATCAACGCGAAGAGCATCATGGGCGTGCTCACGCTGGCCGCGGGCCGGGGCTCGTCGGTCCTCGTCTCCTGCGAGGGGCCCGACGCGGCCGAGGCCATGGTCGCCATCGCCCGGGTCTTCGAGACGGGCTTCGGGGAGCGCTGACCCATGGGATCCACCACGCTCCAGGGCCTGGCCGCCTCCCCCGGCATCGCGGTGGGGCGCTGCTGGACCGTGGATCGGCGCAAGGTGAAGACCCCGCGGCGCGACGTGGCGCCCGAGGAGGTCGAGGCCGAGCTCAACCGGCTGGAGGCCGCCATCGAGCTCTCCGTCCACCAGCTCGACGGCGTGCGCACCAAGATGGAGGCCCGGGAGGGCTCCGAGCACCTCGCCATCATCGAGGTGCACAAGGCCATGCTGCGGGATCCGTCGCTCGTCGACGAGACGCGGCGGCTGGTGCGCGAGGAGCGGGTCAACGTCGAGTGGGCGGTGAAGCGGGCCGTCCGCAAGATCAAGTCGGCCTTCGACCCCGACGACGAGTTCTTCCGGGAGCGGCGCTCCGACGTCGACTACGTCGGCGAGCGGATCGTGAAGAACCTGCTCGGCCAGGGCGTGGACGTCGCCGAGGCCCCGCCGCCGGGCTCCATCGTGGTGGCCCGCGACCTATCGCCGGCCGACACCGCGCTCCTCTTCCACGACCGGCGGGTGGCGGCGCTCGTCACCGACACCGGCGGCATCACCAGCCACACCGCCATCGTGGCCCGCGCGCTGGAGATCCCGGCCGTGGTGGGCGTGGGCCGGGCCACCACCGCGGCGAGCCGGGGCGACTGGATCGTCGTCGACGGCGGCCGCGGCGTGGTGGTGGTGAACCCGAGCGCGGGGGAGCGGGCCGACTACGAGGCGGCGCGCATCCGCCAGATGGAGCGCGAGGCCGAGCTGGCCCGGCTGAACGACCTCCCGGCCGAGACGGTCGACGGCGTCCACATCCGGATGCTCGGGAACATCGAGTTCGGCGAGGAGGTGCCCGGCCTCCTCTCCCACGGCGGCGAGGGCGTGGGGCTCTACCGGACCGAGTTCCTCTTCATGGGGCGCGACGAGCTCCCCACCGAGGAGGACCACTACCGCGACTACCGGGCCATCCTCGAGGCCATGGGCGGGCGCCCGGTCACGGTGCGCACCTTCGACCTGGGCGGGGACAAGCTCCCCTCCGGCCAGAAGGACCACTCCGAGAACCCGGCGCTCGGGCTCCGCGCCGTGCGCTACTGCCTGCGACACCCCGACCTCTTCCGGGCCCAGCTGCGCGCCGCGGTGCGCGCCGCGGCCCACGGCGACCTGCGCCTCATGTTCCCCATGGTGAGCGGCGTGGCCGAGGTGCGGGCCGCCAAGTGGATGCTCGCCGAGGTCTTCGAGGAGGTGGTGGCGGAGGGGCACCCCTGCCGCATGCCGCCGGTGGGGATCATGGTCGAGCTGCCCAGCGCCGCGGCGGTGGCCGACCGGCTGGCCCAGGAGGTCGACTTCCTCTCCATCGGGACGAACGACCTCATCCAGTACACCATCGGCGTCGACCGCCAGAACAAGGACGTCGCCTACCTCTACAAGCCGCTCCACCTCGCCGTGCTGCGCATGCTCCGGGGCATCGCCGACGCGGCCCGGTCGGCGGGCAAGCCGGTCTCCATGTGCGGCGAGATGGCCGGCGAGCCGCTCTACACGCTCGTGCTCCTCGGCCTCGGCCTCGACGCCCTCTCCATGAACGGCCCGTCCATCCCGCTCGTGAAGCGGGTGATCCGCAGCGCCTCGGCGCGCGAGGGGCGGGAGCTCCTCGACCGGCTGCTCGGCCTCAACACCGCCGACGACATCGAGCGGGAGGTGCGCGCCGAGATGACCCGACGCTTCCCCGGCCTGCTCGAGGGGGTCTCCACGGTGGGCCCGGTCAGCGGCTGAAATCGGGCCATCCGCCCGGGCGACGGGGCGCTTGACACCTCCGTTCCAGCGGACATAAGGTCGCCCCCCTTCCCCGGGAGAACCATGCAGAAGGACTATCTCTTCACCTCCGAATCCGTGACCGAGGGCCATCCCGACAAGATGGCCGACCAGATCTCGGACGCCGTCCTCGACGCCGTCCTGAGGAGCGATCCCCGGGGCCGCGTGGCCTGCGAGACGCTGCTCAAGACCGGCTACGTCATGATCGCCGGCGAGATCACCACCAAGGCCCAGGTCGACTACCAGAAGCTGGCCCGGGAGACGGTGAAGAGGATCGGCTACACCCACGGGGACATGGGCTTCGACGGCCACACCTGCGCGGTGCTGGTGGCCGTGGACCAGCAGTCCGCCGACATCGGGCAGGGGGTCGACACCGGCGGCGCCGGCGACCAGGGCATGATGTTCGGCTACGCCTGCGAGGAGACGCCGGAGCTGATGCCGGCGCCCATCCAGTACGCCCACCACCTCACCCGCGAGCTGGCCCGGGCCCGGCGGCGCGGCCTCGACTTCCTGCGCCCCGACGGCAAGGCGCAGGTGAGCGTGGAGTACCGCGACGGCAAGGTGTCCCGCATCGACACCGTCGTCGTCTCCACCCAGCACTCCGAGGCGGTCTCCAACAAGAAGCTGCACGCCGCGATCCGCGAGGAGGTCATCGCCCGCGCGCTGCCCCGCAAGCTCGTCGACCGGAAGACCAAGATCTTCATCAACCCCACCGGCCGCTTCGTCATCGGCGGCCCCATGGGCGACACCGGCGTCACCGGGCGCAAGATCATCGTCGACACCTACGGCGGCATGGGACGTCACGGCGGCGGCGCGTTCAGCGGCAAGGACCCGTCCAAGGTCGACCGCTCGGCCGCCTACATGGGGCGCCACATCGCGAAGAACGTGGTGGCCGCCGGGCTGGCGACGCGCTGCGAGGTGCAGGTGGCCTACGCCATCGGCGTGGCCGAGCCGGTCTCGGTGATGGTCGACACCTTCGGCACGTCGACCGCCTCCGAGGAGTCGATCGCCGCGGCCATCCGCGAGGTCTTCGGCCTCACGCCCCGCCAGATCATCGAGGGGCTCGACCTGCTGCGCCCCATCTACCAGGGGACCGCCGCCTACGGCCACTTCGGCCGCGAGGAGAAGGCCTTCACCTGGGAGCGCACCGACAAGAAGGATGCGCTCCGGGCCGCCGTGGGCAAGAAGGCGCGGCGCCGCTAGGGCGCGCGAGCGACCTCGCCCGGAATGGGACCTCTCGCCGCCGTCCTGCTCGGGATCGTCCAGGCGGTGACCGAGTTCCTCCCGGTCAGCTCCACCGCCCACCTGCTGCTCGTGGGCGAGTTCCTGGGCGAGAGCCTCGGCGATCCGCGCTTCCGCGCCTTCGTCACCATCATCCAGTCGGGCACCGCGGTCGCGGTGGTGGTCTACTTCCGCGCCGACCTGTGGAGGCTCGCATCGGCCTGGCTCTCGGCGATTCGCGCCGGCCGGCCGCTCGGGACCGCCGACGCACGGCTCGCCTGGTACATCGCGCTCGGCACGCTGCCCGCCGCGATCCTGGGAAAGCTCCTCGAGCGGCGCATCGAGGCGCTCGGCAATGGCGTCATCGCCTTCTCGCTCGTCTTCTGGGGGCTCGCCATGGCCGCCGCGGAGCGCTGGGCCTCCCACCGCCGCACCATCGCCGACCTGACCGCCCGCTCGGCGCTCGCCATCGGGGTGGGCCAGGCGCTCGCGCTCGTCCCCGGCACCTCCCGGTCGGGCAGCACCATCACCACCGGCATGATGCTCGGGTTCTCGCGGGAGGCGGCGGCCCGCTTCAGCTTCCTCCTCTCGGTTCCCATCATCCTCGGCGCAGGCGCCTACAAGCTCGCGAAGGCGCTCCCCGTCCTGCGCGGCGAGCCGTCGTGGCGGACCGCCACGGTGCTGGGGACGCTCGTCTCGGCCGTGGTGGGCTACCTCGTCATCGGATGGCTGCTCCGCTACCTCCGCACCCGCACCACCTACCTCTTCGTGGCCTGGCGCATCGCGCTCGGGGTGCTGGTGGCCGTCCTGCTCTGGCAGGGCGTCCTCCCGGCCGACGACGACGCACCCGCCCCGCCCCCGGCCGTCCGGGCGCGATGAGCCTCGACGCGCTGCGGAGGTTCCTGGCGGGGCGCCCTGCGGCGCGCCTCGACCTCTCCGCGATCTCGAAGGCCTACCGGGACTCCCCGGGGGCCCTCGCCGAGGCGGCGGTGCTCGTCCCCGTCTACGAGCGGGACGGCGCCCCGCACGTGCTCATGACCCGGCGCCGCGACGACCTCCGCCTCCACCCCGGCCAGATCTCCTTTCCCGGAGGGCGCATCGAGCCCGGCGACGCCGACCCGCGGGCCGCGGCGCTGCGCGAGGCCGAGGAGGAGATCGGCCTGCGGGCGAGCCACGTCGAGGTGCTGGGGCGCCTGTCGGAGACGCTCGTCGTCCTGTCCGGGTTCCGCTTGACGCCGTGGGTGGGCGTCGTGCCATACCCTTACCCCTACGTGGCGCAGCCGGAAGAGGTGGCCGGCCTCGTGGAGCTGTCGGTCCACGACCTCCTCGCGCCGGGAAGCCACCGCATCGGGACCCGGGAGGCCTACGGGATGGTGCACGAGGTACACACCTACGAGGTGGGCGGCAACGTGGTCTGGGGCGCCAGCGCGCGGATCCTCCACGAGCTCCTCACCGCCTGGAGACGCGCATGAGGATCTACCCCGTGGTGATGGCCGGCGGCAGCGGCACCCGCTTCTGGCCGCTCAGCCGGAAGGACCGCCCCAAGCAGTTCCTGCCCCTCGACGGCGACGAGCCGATGCTCGCCGCCACCGTCGACCGGCTGCCGCCGCTGGCCCGCATCCAGGACACCTTCGTGGTCTGCGGCCCGAACCACGCCGCCTCGGCCCGCCGGATCCTGCGCAAGCTCCCCCGGGAGAACCTCCTCGTCGAGCCCTGCCCGCGCAACACCGCCCCGTGCGTGGGGCTCGCGGCGCTCCACGTGAAGCGGCGCGACCCGAAGGGGGTCATGGCCATGCTGCCCGCCGACCACCACGTGGCGAGGCCCGAGGCGCTGCGCGAGGCGCTCGCCGCCGGCGCCCAGCTCGCCGCCGAGGGAGCGGTGGCCACCATCGGCATCCGCCCCGACCGGCCCGAGACCGGCTACGGCTACCTCAAGGTGGGCGCCAAGCTGAAGGCGCTCGGGCGGGGCAGGAAGGCCTTCCACCCGTCCCGGGTGGAGCGCTTCGTGGAGAAGCCGGACGTGGTCACCGCCTCGCGCTACCTGGCCGAGGGGGGCTACCTCTGGAACTCGGGCATCTTCCTCTTCCGCGCCGACGTCATCCTCGAGGAGATCCGCCGCGCCATGCCGGTGCTGGGCGAGCAGCTCGCGGTCATCGAGCAGTCGCTCGGGACGCCGCGGTACGCCCGCACGCTCGCCCGGGTCTTCCCCGCGGCGCCGTCCATCTCCATCGACTACGGCGTGATGGAGAAGAGCCAGCGCATCGCGGTGGTCCCCGCCGAGTTCGGCTGGAGCGACGTGGGCAGCTTCGCGGCCCTCTCCGAGGTGCGCGAGCTCGACGACCTGGGGAACGTCCTCCAGGGGGACGCCATCGTCATCGACGGCCACGACAACGTGGTGCTCGGCCAGGGCAAGCGGCCGGTCGCCGTGGTCGGCGTCGACGGCGTGGTGGTGGTCGACGCCGGCGACGCGGTGCTCGTGGTCCGCAAGGAGCGCGCGCAGGACGTCCGCAAGGCGGTCGAGGAGCTGAAGCGTCGCGGGCGCGAGTCCTTGCTCTAGCCGGCCGGGACACGAGGGAGAAGGGGACACATGGCGGCCATCTCGAAGACGATCTTCCGCGAGTACGACATCCGCGGGCTGGTGGACCAGGACCTGACCGAGGACGCGGTCCGGCTGGTCGGGCGCGCGCTCGGGACCGAGGTGCGGGAGCAGGGCGGCCGCCGCGTGGTCATGGGGCGGGACTGCCGGGAGAGCGGGCCCCGCTTCGCCCGCGCCATGGCGGAGGGGCTCACCTCCACCGGCGTCGACGTGACCGACCTGGGCGTCGTCCCCACGCCGCTCACCTACTTCGCCGCGGCCACCCTCCCGGTGGACGGCCTCGTCATGATCACCGGCTCGCACAACCCGCCCGAGTACAACGGCCTCAAGGTCGGGGTGGGGAAGAGCACGCTCCACGGCGACGGCATCCAGTCGCTCCTCCGCCGCATCACCGAGGATCGCTTCGCCTCCGGGACGGGCACGGTCGGCACCCACGACGTCGTCGCGCCCTACCAGGAGTACGTCCGGAAGAACCTCTCGCCGGGCCCGCGCCGGATCAAGGTGGTGGTGGACGCCGGCAACGGCACCGGGGGCGTGGTGGCGGTGCCCATCTTCCAGGCCCTGGGCTGGGAGGTGGTGCCCCTCTTCATCGAGATGGACGGGCGCTTCCCGAACCACCACCCCGACCCGACCGTCGAGAAGAACCTCGAGCACCTGAAGGCCCGGGTGCGCGAGACCGGGGCCGACCTGGGGGTCGCCTACGACGGCGACGCCGACCGGGTCGGGGCGGTCGACGAGAAGGGGAGCGTCCTCTGGGGCGACCAGCTCATGATCCTCTTCTCCCGGGCGGTCCTCGCCGAGAACCCGGGGGCGGCCATCGTCGGCGAGGTGAAGTGCTCGAAGACGCTCTACGACGACATCGCCGCCCGCGGCGGCCGCGGCATCATGTGGAAGGCGGGGCACAGCCTCATCAAGGCCAAGATGAAGGAGGAGGGGGCGCTCCTCGCCGGCGAGATGAGCGGCCACATCTTCTTCGCGCACCGCTGGTTCGGCTTCGACGACGGCATCTACTCGTCGGGCCGGCTGCTCGAGCTCGTCTCGCGCACCGACCGTCCGGTCTCCACGCTCCTCGCCGACGTCCCGCGCACCTTCTCCACGCCCGAGATCCGCTACGACTGCCCGGAGGAGCTGAAGTTCGAGCTCGTCCGCCGTGCGCAGGAGTGGTTCGCGGCGCGGCACGAGGCGGTCACCGTCGACGGCGTGCGGGTCGTCTTCCCCGACGGCTGGGGACTGGTGCGCGCCTCCAACACCCAG
This sequence comes from Anaeromyxobacteraceae bacterium, assembly GCA_049586815.1. GTDB lineage: Bacteria > Myxococcota > Myxococcia > Myxococcales > Anaeromyxobacteraceae > CAIOAK01. Next base: position 1,304 of record JBAVCR010000215.1, on the reverse strand, counting down.
CCGCTGCTCGTCCTGCGGTTCGAGGCGCGGACGCCGGAGCGGCTCGCCGAGATCCAGGCGCTCGTCACCGGCAAGGTCGACGAGCTGGCTCGCGCGCTCGGCGCCTGAGAGCGCCGGGCGCCCTGCGCGCCTCGTGAACGAAAAAAATCGTAGGTCGGTCGGAGGGGCGGGGAAGGGGTCCCGGCGCCCTCCCCGGGAGGCCAGGCCGGCCCGGAAGGCGCCGCTCCGCGGCCTGTTCACTACCGGTGAGTCAGGGATCGCGCGGGATCGTTCGCCGAAGGGATTCCCGCGGCTCGAGGGGATTTGCGCGACATTCACTCAGGGGTAACGTTCACGAAACGTATGTGTTTACGGACCGGCGGAGGTCCGGATCGGCTCCGGAGGCCGATGGGACGGCACGATCCGAACGGGTACAGCGAGGTCGATCGGCGGCGGGCGCGCGGAGAAAAGAGCGGCCCCGTCCTTGCAGAGTGGATCCGCGTTCGCTAATCTGCACTCGTCTTTGCAGTGCGTCGTTGGTGGTTGACCAACTGTCAGGGAGGTAACACATGGCGGCGAAGAAGAAGGCTGTGAAGAAGGCCCCGGCGAAGAAGAAGGCTGCGAAGAAGGCCAAGAAGAAGTAACGAAGCCTTCATGGCGCGAGGAGACTCGCGCCGGGTCTTGCGGCCGCCTCCGGGCGGCCGCAGCCGTTTCGGGAACCCGTGTCGCTCCGCGCTGCAGAGATCGCCCTTCTCGTCGACGAGCTGGCGTCGCTCGCCGGCTCCCGTGTCGACGCCGTCCGGGTCCATGCGGAGCGGCTCCTCACCCTCGACCTGCGCGGTCCGGGCGGCGAGGTCACGCTGCTCCTCTCCGCCGAGCCGGACCTCACCCGCATCCACGCCGCCACCTGGCGCCCGCCCGCGCCGGCGGAGCCCCTCCCCCTCCAGGCCATCCTCCGCCGCGAGATCGTGGGCGCGCGTCTCTCCGCCGTGGAGCGCCCGGGAGGGGACCGGGTGGTGGCGCTGCGCCTCGCGCGCGCCAGCGGCCCGGTCACGCTCCTCGCCGAGCTCACCGGGCGGAACGGCAACCTCTTCCTGCTCGACGACGCCGGCACCATCCGGGCCATGGGCGGGCGGAACCTCTCCACGCGCCGGGCGCTCGGGCCGGGAGCCCCCTGGGTCGCTCCCCAGGTCCACGAGCCGGAACCGGCGCCGGCGCGGCTCGCGCCGCTGGAGGGCGCCCCGTTCCCCCTCTCCGCGGCGGTCGAGGCCCTCTATCGCCGGCTGGAGGAGGAGCGCGCGCTCGCCGCCGCGCGGAGGAGGCTC
>JBAVCR010000214.1:0-10235 GCA_049586815.1 Anaeromyxobacteraceae bacterium | reverse complement strand
CACGAGCGTGAAGTTCGGACCGCTCGTGCAGGCGATCCCCGTCGCCGGGGAGGCTCCCTGCGCCGCCGCCACTCCGGCGCCGCCGAGCAGCGCCGCGGCGACGAGCACGCGAACGCACCGGGTACCGTCGCTCCACCGGATCTCGTCTTCTCGCTTGGCGCGCATCTTCGTCTCTCCTCGAGGCCGCATGGAGGTCATGGGTTGTGGTTCGGGTAGAGCTGGAGGGCCAGCCTCGGCGTGGCGGGATAGACGTGCACCTCGGTCCGCTGCCCCCCGAAGCCGCCCGCCAGGTTGTTCGAGCGCGCGTAGGCCCGGTTGTAGAGGACGTACTTGTCCGGGCCCGCGCCCCCGCTGTGTGCGGGCGCCGTGAAGATGGCGTCGATGCTCTCCCCGGCCCCGAACGAGACGGTGCTGGCGCGGTAGCTCGTGTCCGTCCCGTCCCGGCCGCGCATCGGGGTCGCGTCCTTCCCGACCACGCGCATGGGAATTCCGGCCAGCGTCATCGCCGCCTCCTTGAATCCGAGGTTCGCGAAGCGCAGCAGGACCCGCTCGCCGGCGTTGCACCTCACGAGCGACGAGATGGGCTGGTACTTGAGGTTCGGGTACCCGGACGGCGGGATGAGGTCGCCGTTCGCGTCGCGGACGGGGTTGAACGGGTCGATCGACCCGCTCGGCGCCAGCGTGTCCGGATAGACCCGGCCGTTCAGCATCGCGAAGTCGGCGCGGTAGTCGGTCCACTCCGGCAGCTGGATGTGGGCGTCCGCCCAGTGGGCCTCGGCCCAGACCTCCGACAGGAACATCGCGAACTCGCGGTCGAAGCCGGTCGAGCCGTCCCCGTCGTTGTAGGCGTACCTGCCGCTCGGGTAGAGGGAGACGTTCCCGTCCTGGCTCGGCCGGACGAACACGAGCCCGGTCATCCCCATGTGGACGTGCTCCACGTCCTCGACGTGGCAGTGGAACATGTAGGTCCCGGGCTCGCGCGGACGGTACACGTAGGTGAAGACCCGGCCCGCCGGGACCGACACCGAGCCGGTCGGCTCGCCGTCGAAGAAGGGAATGACGTTCCGGAACCCGTGCCAGTGGATGGTGTGGGCGTCGAACAGGTCCGGCCGGAGAGCGAGGCCCAGGTTGGTGAGCTGCATCCGGAACTCCGTTCCCTGCCTCACCCAGAACATCGGCGCCGAGTGCTGGGCCTTGTTCTTCTGGGCGGCCCGCTGGACGTCGCTGAGGTTGGTGACGTTGCGGAACCCGAAGATGTAGGTGCTGAGGCCCGCGGGAGCGTACGGGTCGGGATGGAAGGGAAGGATCGGCGGCGTGGCCGGGAGGGAGATCCATCCGTCGGTCCCGGCGTAGAACAGGTCGGGCGCGGGGTCGGCCGCGGACGCGATCCCGAACCCGGTCGGCGCGAGCGTCCTTCGCAGGAACCCGGGGACGAGGCCAGCCCCGGCCGATGCGACGAGCGCCGTGCCCGCACCCTTCAGGAAGCTCCGCCGGTCGAACAGCTTGCGAGGTGACTTTCCGCTCATGACGCGTCTCCTTGGAATTCCGTGGCTGGCGAAGGTGTGAGGGTGGGTCGCGCAGGTGGGGCGGGAGGCGTTCACCTCCCACCCGCCCCGCGGTCGGTCAGGGGACCGTTCCGCCTCCGAAGTTGTCGACGCGCGACCCGGTGGGAAGCTGGATCCCGATGCGGCCTGCGCCGGTGAAGGCGGGGGCGGCCGTCGTGCGACCGAGGTAGGTCGTGACGTTCGCCGCGGTGGTGCGCCAGACGTCCACCGAGCCGTCGACGTTTGCGATCGCGCTCAGCGTGTCCCCGCTGGTGAACGTTCCGGACGGGAGCGTGCCGGTCGTGGTGAACGTGGGGAACACGTTGCTGCCGCTGGTCGTCGTCTGGACGAGGACTCGCCCGCCACCGTTCGTCTGGTACTGGACGCGGACGTAGCTGGCCGGGTTGGTGCTGGAGCCGGCTCCGTTGGCGACCTTGAGCAGCAGGCTCGCTCCCGTCGCCGGCGTGCTCGCGAACGTGAACGCCGCGCCCTGCTTCGCCCCGAAGGAGGCCGCCCAGCTGGCGGACCCGGCCAGGACGGCCTGGGCCTGGTTGGCGTTGACCCGGATGGACGCCAGGCCGAACAGGGTCCCCTGGTTCCAGCTGGCGCCCAGGGTGGATGCGTTGGCCCGGTTGAAGGCGTCGAGGAGCCCGAGCGCGGGCAGCGCGAGCGACCCTCCGCCTCCGGTACCACCACCGCCCCCGCCACCGCCGGTCGGGAAGCTCGCACCCTCCTCGTCGGCGCCGATGTCGAACCCGGTCGAGCTGGGGCGCTGCTGTCCGTCGATGTCGAGGGTGGGCGCGCTGATTCCCGACTTGGACACCGCGCCGGCGTTCCGTGCCGGGGAGGTCGCGCTCAGGTGGTAGTTGCCCATCAGCGTGGGCGGGACGTCGACGGCGACCAGGATGGCGCCGACGAAGGCCGGGTTGTTCCTCCAGACCTGGAAGCTGACCGAGGTGTCGTAGGTCACGGCCACGTCCGGGTCGATCCCGACCAGGTTCGTGGGGCTGGCGGCCGTCCCCTCCGTCGTCTGGAGCAGGGAGTTGGTGGGAGAGAGGAGCTGGCTCCCGTCGGCGACGCCCAGGTCCCAGAGGTCGATCGAGCCGCCGGCGATGCCCAGGCCGGTCACCGTGCCGCCGCTCCGCGTCCCGGTCCGGTTGTCCCAGAAGACGTCGTTGAAGAGGAGCGGGTTGCTGAAGGTCGCCGAGCCCGCCGGGAGCGTCGCCTGCAGGAGCGCGCTGTTCTGCGAGGTGGAGAGGCCGGCCGGAGCCGGGGAGCCGTTGCTCGTCACCGCGGTCGCGGTGGCCAGGTTCTTCATCACGGTGTTGTTGAAGAACCGGACGTTGGGCGTGTCGTTCAGGCTCACGCCGCCGCCCTCGTGGGTGGAGACGTTGTTCACGATGAAGTTGTTGTAGACGTTCATCGGGAAGTTGCCGGCCATGAGGAAGCGGATGCCGCCGCCGTCGTCGTTCGCGAGGTTGGCCTGGATGACGTTCTCGTGGATGTCCACCGGCCCGGACCCCGGCGAGAGCTGCGTCGGGTTCGACGGCAGCTGGCCGGCGACGAGGATGCCGCCGCCCTCGTCGTACGACTTGTTGAAGTAGATCCGGTTGTGGTGGATCTGGCCGTTGGGGCTGTAGCCGTAGTGGCTCAGGCCGCCGCCGTACTCCGCGGAGAAGTTGCCGCAGATGTCGTTGCGGGCCACCTCGTAGCCGCCGGCGCCGGCGAAGATCCCGATGCCACCGGCCAGGTTCGTCCCGGCGTTCGAGACGATCCGGTTGTTGACGATCCGCACGCCGGCATTCTGGTTGTCGGTGAGGGGCGCCGGAAGGTCGGGTGTGCCGATGCGGATCGTCCCGTAGCCACCGCCGTTGTTCTGGACGATGTTGTTCGTGATCTGGAGGTTCCGGGCGTAGCCGTTCGCGAAGATCGCCCCTCCCTGCGTGACCACGTTCGCGGGCAGGCCGGTGGCCCCGCCCCCGATGGCGTTCAGGTTTCCGGGGAACCCCTCCTGGTTGCCGCCGCGGATGTCGAAGCCGTCGATGGACGGGGCGGTGGCCGCGGCGTAGCTCGTCGGGAAGACGCCGTTGCGCAGGTAGAGCGAGATGACCGCTCCGTCGTTGACGCTCTGGTTGCCGTCCCAGGTGAGGGTTGCGATCTTGGCGTACCAGTCGGCCGCCACAGGGCTGTCGCCGCCGAATGCGCCTCCGTCGATGATCGACCCCGGCACGGAGCCGTCCGGGCTGCCCGGGCCGACGCCCTGCAGCTTCACGTTGCTCGTGATGACGAGGTTCTCGTAGTAGGCACCGCGCGGGTTCTGGCGGGGATCGGCGGTGGGGAGGTTCGGGTAGACGACGACCAGCGTGCCGCGGTTCTGGTTCGCGGCCGCGGCGGCGTCGAGGGCCCGCTGGATGGCGTGGTCGGCGACGAGCGGCAACTGCTGGGCGGGATCGGTCGCCGGTGCATAGGTCTGGCCGGGGCCGACCCGGAAGATGCGCGGGTTGTAGCTGGCGTTCGTGTTGCCGCCGGCGACCACGTGGAAGGTGAGCCCGTTCACCGTGGACTGCCCGTTGGCGGCGGTGATCCTGAGCTGGTGGGGCCCGTACGCCGTCGACGAGGACACGTTGGCGACGATGGTGCCGTCGCTCCAGGTGGACGTGGTGAGCGGGACGCCGTCGAGCGTCACCTGCCCCGACCCCTGCGCCGCACCGAAGCCCTTTCCCCGGATCGTGAACGAGGTGTTGCCGGAAGCGGGGCGCACCACGACCGGCGTGGAGACGGCGTGGAGCTCGGGAGTGGCCGCGTCGAGGGCGCAGGTGACGGCGTTCGTCTGGCCTCCGGGGAGCTGAACCGTGACGCCCACCTGCGTGGGGGCCAGGTCGGCCGGGACGAGCAGGCCGGGAATGGCCTCGAACTCGGCCGCGATGGTGCGGTACTCCGGACGGTAGTTGAGGTTCAGCCGGCCCGGGACGCCGGGGTCGTTCCCCACGAACCGGTACAGGTTGGCGCACACGCCGGACGGGGTCGGGCAGTTGATCCGGTTGGTGGATGGGAGGAGCACGTCGAAGAGCCCGTTGAAGTCGGACTCGACGGTGGTGACGAGCCGGTTGGTGTAGTCGTAGATGCCGACCGGGGCGAACGGGATGCCGGCCTTCTCGCCGTAGTCGAGGGATCGCGGGTCGGTCGAGAAGTTGAGGTCGTCGACGAGCAGGCCCCAGAACCGGGTGGGGATCGGGACGTCGGTGAAGAGATGGAAGACCGGCACCACCGACTTTCCGTTCGAGAGCGTGACGAGCTTGGTCGTGCAGAGCGGACGCTGCTGCCCCTCGTAGGGAGACGTGCCGGGGCCGCCCGGGAAGGTCGCGTTCCCGGTCGAGTCCACCACGTGGAGCGGTCCAACGCAGGCGGGCGGCGGGACGGCAGGCACCCAGGAGTCGCCATTCCCGATGTTGATGTCCTCCTCGCGGGTGACCTTGTAGAGCGGCCGGCCGGTGGCGTCGTCCGGGATGACGACCTCGACCAGGTAGTCGCGGCCGCCGGGCAGCGGCTGGAACGATCCGGAGGTGCAGGTGCCCGATCCCTCGTCGAACGATCCGGGGACGAACGGCGCCGGGGGGACCGAGACGAAGCAGCCGTCGCCGAAGCCGAAGTTGCCGTCCACCGTGGCCCCGAAGTTGGCGCTCGGCGTGCCCTGATCGGTGGCGTAGGTCCCGAACTGGACGCCCATGAGCGGACCTTCCAGGCACTCCGCGTTCGGGTCGGTCGGGAGGACCTGCTCGTCGGTCCCGTGCACGACGGGGTTGCCGTCCACGTCGCGCACCACGCAGCCGGACGGCCGCTGCCAGGCCTCGGTGACGTAGGTGTTGAGGAGCGGGCCCTTGGCCATGGAGCCGTCGGGCGCGAGCTCGTAGCGGCCGGTCGGATCGCAGGCGACGGAGGCCGCGCCGCAGGGAACGGGCGCGTGCAGCTTCATGGTCAGCCCGGAGACGCCGGGCTGCCAGTCCTCGGCCACCGCATAGCGCGGGTCGAGCTCGTTGCGGGTGGTGTCGTAGCTGACCGTGCCGACGATGCCGCCGTTGCGCGGGTCGATGCCGTTCGTGCCCGCCGGGTCGTAGGCATGCTTGCCCCAGTCGATACGGCCGGCGAGGCCGATGATGGGGAGCACGCTCACGTCCACGCCGGCGCCGAGGACGGTGGTCGGCGCCGGCTGGTTGTCGGCCTGGTAGGTGACGCCGGTCGTGTAGTGGAGGTCGTCGTAGGCCTCGAGGACCAGCCACTGGGTCATCGGGTATGCGTTGACGAGCTCGTAGTGGCCGAACGCGTCGGTGGTCACCACCGTCGCGCCGCGGTCCATGAGCGAGTTCTCCCGCTTGCGGAAGGTGAGCGTGTAGTTGGCGAGCCCGGGCTCGCCCGGATCCATGACGCCGTTGCGGTTCAGGTCGTTGAAGACGTAGCCGTCGACGTAGGTCCACCACCCGTTGAGCGGGAGGATTCCCATGTCGATCGTCTCCCCCGCGCCCACGGCGACCTGGATGAGGTCGAGGATGTAGTTGAGGTCGGGATCCCACCAGGTGAGCGTGTAGGTACCGGCCGGAACGCCGGGGATGGTGAACTTGCCGCTCGCGTCGCCCTGTCCCGCCCACACCATCGTGTCGCCCCGGCCCAGATCGGTGAGCGTCACGTACGGATGGGGAATGGGCTTGTCGAGCCTCGCGCCGGAGAGACCGCCCCAGATCGTGCCGGGCAGCCCGCTCACGCCGCCCTTCGTGGGCACGTAGACCTTCACCGCCTCGACGACGCCGGTGATCGTTCCCGAGCCGCCGAGCGCGGGGGGCGCCTGCCCGGGAGCGGGCACGGGGACGTAGCCGAAGATGATGGCGGGGAAGGGCTCGCCGGCCACGACGAACTCGGTGTCGAGACCGGTGGCGCCCTCCATGACCCAGGCGTCCCAGTCGAGGTTGCCCTCGAGGGTGGTGGTCTGCGCCCAGGAGGTGCCGTCGGGCGGCGTGATCGAGAGCGCGTAGCGGTTCGGGCCCAGGTTGGGGATCTTGAGCTTGCCCTCGACCACCAGGCCGGCTCCGAGCGGGAACCCCGGGGGCGTCTCGGTCGGGCAGCGTCCTGCGGCATCGACGGGGGCGATGGTCCCGAGGTCGACGCCGTTCTGGACGACGTAGCACTGGCTGAGACAGATGCCGGTGCCGCAGAGCGGCGCGCCGAAGACGTCGGTCGTCACCTCGCCGAGGTAGTCGGCGATGTGCCCCTGGAACCCGGCCAGGCCGTGCTCCGCAGGAAGGTCGGGCGCCCCGTTCACCGGGGAGATGTCCTCGAACACCGCGGCCTGGATCGTGGCCGTGGGGAGGTCGTAGGGCTGCATGGGAACCGTGACCGGACCGGCGCCGGGAACCGGCACGGTGAAGTGCGCGCCGTCCATCTTGTAGCCATCGGCGAGGACCGAGACGAGGTAGCGCCCGGCCGGGAGCACGAGGCCCCCGGCCGCGAAGTCGGCCTCCGTGCCCTGCGTGTAGATGGGGGACGAACCCGGGACGCCGGCGATCGAGGTCCACTTGCAGGCCAGCGGATAGGCCGGGTCGGCGGGCGTGCACGCGACCGGCAGGGCGCCGCTGATCGGGTCCCTTCGCTGGGTCGTCGTGCCCGTGTTGTCGACGTTGAGGATGTAGCGGTAGGTCGTGATGGGCGCGTTGCTCTTCGCGTCCACGACCTGGAACCTGACCGCCTGCTGCGCCTGGGCGGCCGCTCCGGCGATGAGCGCCAGCGCCAGGGCGGTTGCTGCCACGATGCGGCCGGCGGCGCTGATCCAGCGCGCGGACCGGGAGGTCGCAGAGATCGTCGTCGGTTCCATGGGTCCCTCGTTGCGTGCGTGCCCGTTCCCGCCGTGCGCCTCGTGCGCCGCGACGGGTCCCGGGTCGCCTCTGCTTGCGGCGTGCCGCGGCACCGGCGTACGGTCGCGAAGCACTCCGACGGGCGGCGGCGGCCGGTCGATCCGCTGCAAACCCCGGGGTTGCAGGAGCGCACCGGCGCAAATGATTGCTGACGCATCTTTTTTACCGTGGGTGGAGTTTACCGAAAACCTTCACGTCACCCCGTCGCGGTACGTGCGGCCTGCGACAAAATGGACCATATGGAACGGCGGTGAGGGATCCACGCCGCCAGCCGGAGTGCCATGGGCCGTTCGACGGCGCGAGCCGCCTTTGCGGTCTCTGCGAGCGCCATCCCGAGGATCCCCTCAAGCCGTGCTCGCGCCTCGTGGCCGAGAGCCCGACGATGCGCGCCGTGCTCCGCCGCGCCATCCCCATGGCGGCCTGCGACGCCCCCGTGGTCATCCAGGGAGAGACGGGAACCGGGAAGGAGGTCCTGGCGCGATCCCTCCACGCCGGCGGCAAGCGCTCCGGCGGCCCCTTCGTCGCGGTGAACTGCGCCGCCATCCCCGGAGAGCTCGTCGAGAGCGAGCTCTTCGGCCATGCCCGCGGCGCCTTCAGCGGCGCGGTCAGCGACCGCCGCGGGCTCTTCGAGGAGGCGAGCGGCGGGACCCTCCTCCTCGACGAGATCGCGGAGATCCCCGTCTCCCTCCAGGCGAAGCTGCTGCGCGTCCTGCAGGAGGGCGAGGTGCGGCGGGTGGGGTCGAACCGGTCGGTGGCCGTCGACGTGCGCGTGCTCGCCGCGACGCACCAGGATCTGCAAGCCCGCGTGCGCACCGGGGCCTTCCGCGAGGACCTCTACTACCGGCTGAAGGTCTTCTCCCTCCGCCTTCCTCCGCTCCGCGAACGGACCCAGGACATCCTCCCGCTCGCCCGGCAGATCCTCGTCCACCTTCCCGGCGTCGCCACCGGGTTCGAGCCGGAGGCGCGCGAGGCCCTGCTCGCCTACGGCTGGCCGGGCAACGTTCGCGAGCTCGGGAACGCCATGCGGCACGCTGCCGCCCTCGCGCACGGGGTCGACGTGTGCCTGGAGGACCTCCCCGAGGAGGTGGCCTCGCCGCTCGTCGCCGGGGCCACCGCCCCCGCGCCACACGGCGGCAACGGAAGCAACGGCACGACGCGGCCCGCGCTGGAGACGCTCGCCGAGGTCGAGCGCCGCCACGTCCTCGCCGTGCTCGACGCCTGTCGCGGAAACCAGGCCGAGGCCGCCCGGATCCTCGGGATCGCCCGGAACACCCTGTGGCGGAAGCTCGAGGCCTACCACCGGGCCGAGGACGGGGGAGAGGCGCCCCGGCCGGACCCGTGCTAGATCCCCCCCCGCCATGTCGACGAAGCCGTCCAGGACCCTCGAGGTCTTCCCGAACCCGAACCCCCGCCGCCCCTACGAGATCGCGATGGAGGCGCCGGAGTTCACCTGCCTCTGCCCGCTCACGGGGCAGCCCGACTTCGCCACCATCCGCATCCGTTACGTCCCGGCGAGGCTCTGCGTGGAGCTGAAGAGCCTGAAGCTCTACCTCTGGAGCTTCCGCAACGAGGGAGCCTTCCACGAGCGGGTCACGAACGAGATCTGCGACGACCTGGTCCGGGCCCTCCGGCCCCGCTGGCTGGAGGTCGAGGGCGACTTCCTCGTCCGGGGCGGGATCGGCACGGTGATCACCGCCCGGCACGGCCGGCGTCCCTCGGGCGCGGGGCGCTAGACCTCCCCCACCCCCCTCACGGGGAGTGGTACATTCGGGGGTCATGGGGGGTCGTGCCATCAGCTTGCCCGGCGTCGACGTCGCGATCGACGGGTCGACGCCATTCCAGCCGGATTCCCTCCTGGGAACGGTGGTGGGTGGGCGTTACCGGCTCTCGGCCCACCTCGCCTCCGGGGGAATGGCCGCGGTCTACATCGCCGAGGACGCCGAGCACCGTCGCGAGGTGGCCCTCAAGGTCCTGCGCCCCGACCTGGCGCGCTCGCCCGAGGTGGTCCGGCGGTTCCTCTGCGAGGGCTCCATCGCCGCGCTCGTCGACCACGAGAACGTGGTCCGCGTCTTCGACCACGGCGGAGGCGACGGCGGCCCGTGTTTCATCGCCATGGAGCTGCTCGAGGGCGAGGGGCTCTTCGACCGGCTCCGGCGGGTGGGCTCGCTGCCCCCCTCGGAGGTGGTGGCCATCCTCGTGCAGGTCTGCAACGGCCTCGAGGCCGCGCATCGGCAGGGGGTGATCCACCGCGACCTCAAGCCGGAGAACGTCTTCCTCCACGGACGCCGCGGTGCTCCACCGGTGGTGAAGATCATCGACTTCGGCGTGGCCGGGGACTCGAGCGGCGAGGGGGGCGACATCGGCCTCGTCGTCGGCACACCCGAGTACCTCTCCCCGGAGCAGGCCTACGGCCGCGCCGTCGACGCCCGCTCCGACATCTACTCGGTCGGCGTGATGGCGTGGCGCATGCTCGTGGGACGCACCCCGTTCACGGCGGATTCCGCCGAGGAGCTCATCCGCAAGCAGGCGCGCGAGCCCGTGCCTCCGCTCACCGAGGCGCGCCCCGACCTCGCCGCCCACCCGGACCTCGTCGCGGTGGTCGCCCGCGCCTGCGCCAAGAACCCGGCCGACCGCCCCGCCACGGCCGCGAACCTCGCCGAGGACCTCGCCCGCACCATGGGACACCTGACTCCACTCCGCGCGCCCGCTCCCGTCCCCACCTTCAGCCCTCCCGATGCGTCGGAGCCGCTGGCCGATCCGGCCTGGGCCGGCGAGTCCGCCGGCGCCCCTC
>JBAVCR010000213.1:0-6840 GCA_049586815.1 Anaeromyxobacteraceae bacterium | reverse complement strand
TGGCTGCGCGGCCGCGAGCTGCCCGTGGCGCCCCGGGAGACCTTCGCCGACCTCTACGACCGCGAGCCGGGCGGCGGGAAGGAGGGCCGGTCGTGAACGCCCGCGACGCCATCCTGGGCGCGCTCCGCGCCATCCGCACCGAGCCCGTCGCCGCGCCGGCGCACCCGACGCCGGTCGCTCTGCCGGACCCGGTGGGGCGGTTCCTCGAGTCGGTGAAGGGCGTCGGAGGGCAGTCGTACCGGGTGCCCGACGCCGCCGCGCTCGCCGCCGCCGTGGCGGCCCTCCCGGTCTGGTCCTCGCCCCGGCGGGCCTCCCTCGTGGATGGGATCCCCGGCACCGTCTTTCCCCAGGCGGTCGCCGATCCGCACGAGCTCGCCTCGCTCGACGTGGCCGCCATCCCGGCCGAGCTGGGCGTGGCCGAGAACGGCGCGGTCTGGGTGAAGGGCGAGACGCTGGGCCGTCACCGGGCGATCTTCGTCATCCCCGAGCACCTCGTGCTCGTGCTGCGCGCGGAGACCATCGTGAACGACATGCAGGCGGCCTACGCCCGCATCACCCTGCCGCGCCCGGGCTACGGGCTCTTCATCTCCGGTCCGTCGAAGACCGCCGACATCGAGCAGTCCCTCGTCATCGGCGCGCACGGCGCGCGGTCGTGCGCCGTGTTCGTGGTGGGGTAGCCCTCCGCCCGAGCTTCTCCTCCACCGAGCGCATCTTGCGCGCGATGGTGTGCTCCTTGTCGCGGCGGTCGTCGATCTTGAGGAGCGTGGAGACGCGCACCGCGCCCTCGCCGAACGGGGCCTCGTGCATCTCCCGCACGACCGCCAGGATCCGGTCGAGGTCGCCCTCGATGATGGTCCCCATGGCGGTGAGCTGGTGGACGAGCCCGCTCTTCTCGAGGATCCGCTGCACGCCCGCCACGTAGCGGGAGACGCTCGGCGTGGCGGTGCCGATGGGGGTGATGGTCAGGAACACGACGGCCATGGACTAGCCCTCCTGCTCGCCCGGCACCGAGACGCGCAGCACCTGCCGCCCCACGCGGACGAGGTCGCCGTCGCGGAGCTCCCGCTCGGCGCGGGGGGGGAGCCGGACGAAGGTGCCGTTCGCCGAGCCGAGGTCGCGCAGCCGGGCCGTCCCGTCTCCCTCGAGGACCACCTCGGCGTGGGCCTGGGAGAGGAACGGGTCCTCCCCGAGGTTCACGGAGCAGCCGGCGCGCCCCAGCGTCACCGAGGGGCCGGTGCGCAGCCAGACCCTCCCGGCGACCCCGCCGGCGAGCCGCTCCTCGAGCAAGATGGACGGGCCGACCGGACGCGGCGACCCCAGGCGACGGGTTCCGTCCGGCGCCGGGGGGGCGGGTGCGGGGAGCGGGCCGCCGAAGCGGAGCAGACGGTCCCCCACGGAGAAGGAGTCGCCCGGGCGGAGCGGCACGGAGAGCCCGCGCAGGCGCAGGAAGGTCCCTCCCGCCGAGCCCTCGTCCCGGACGTGCAGACGCCCCTCTCGCAGGAGGAAGGTGGCGTGGACCGGGGCCATCCACGGGTCGGCGTCGAAGGAGGCCGCGACGTCGCCGCGGCCGAAGGTGACCTCGCCCGCGACCAGCCAGGCGGACCCCTCCCGGCCGTCGCCGCGCTCGAGGAGGAGGCGGGGCGGGGACGAGGGCGTGGCCGTGAGCGGGACCGTGGCGGTCACCGGCGACGGCTCGAGCTCCACCGACTCGAAGGGAAGGGGGGGGGGACCCGTGCGGGGAGGCGCCGCCGGCGAGGACGGGGAGGCCGTGCCCACCGCCTCGAGCAGGTCGATGGGATGGGGCGTCTGGACCGGCTCGAAGTCGGGGTCCTCGACCAGCACGGCCTCGAAGTCGATGGGGGGCAGGTCGTGCGGGGAGGGGGGCTCGTGGGCGGGCGAGACCGGCGCCGGGGGGACCATCGGGGCCGGAGGACGCGCTCCCAGGGGCTCGCCGCAGGAGGTGCAGTTCCTCGTGCCCGGCTCGTTGAAGGCGTCGCAGCCCCGGCACACGCTTCCCAGGATGCCGGTGAGCCGGGACATCTCGATCTCGGCCCCGCAGGCCGGACACTCTTGCATGGCGGGGTCGAGCGGCGACCCGCAGTGGAAGCACTGGAGCAACGGACACCCTCCAGGATCGTTCTACCCCGGGGCGACCTCCGCGCTCAACGTCCCGACGTCGCCGGGCCGGCCGAGGACGATGAGGACGGAGCCCCCGGTGACCGGGGTCTCGTCCGTCGGGCTGTAAGTGAAGCGTCCACCCTCGGCCGACGGGGCCCGGGCCGCGAGCAGGAGGACGCCGCGCCCGCCGAGCCCCAGGTCGGCGATGGGGCGCCCCACCCAGGGGGAGGTGGCCGGTACCGGGATCTCGGCGATGCGCAGCGGCTGCTCCTTGTTGCGCAGCATGGTGTCGAGGAAGGTGGTCACCTCGGGTCGGAGCATGTCGGACACCATGCGCAGGCCGCCCATGGCGTTCGGCGAGACCACGCTGTCCGCCCCGGCCCGCCGGAGCTTCGCCTCCGCCTTCACGTCGATGGCCTTCGCCACGATGCGGAGCGATGGATTGAGGGCCCGGGCCGTCACCGTCACGTAGAGGTTGTCCTTGTCGTCGGTGAGGGCGGAGATGACGCCCCGGGCCCGGGTGATCCCGGCCTGCTCGAGCACCTCGTCGTGGGTGGCGTCGCCGACCACGATGGGGCACCCGTGCGCCCGGGCCGCCTCCTCCGCCACCGCCTGGCTGGCGTCGACCACCACGAACGGCGTGCCCAGCTGCGCCAGCTCCCGGATGGCGTGGATCCCGGTCGACCCGGCCCCGCACACCACCACGTGGTCCCTCGCCTTCGCGAGCATCGATGCCATGCGACGCCTCCGGCCCAGTCCGAGCACCTCCCCCTCCACGAGGAGGGCGGTGACCGAGGCCATGAACCACCAGAGATTGAGCACGCCCAGCACGACGAGCCCCAGGGTGAAGGGCCGGCCGAGCGGGACCTGCGAGACGGGCAGGATCTCCCCGAACCCGACCGTGGAGACCGTGGTCACCGCCATGTACAGGCATTCGAACGCCGACCAGCGCCCGCCGCCGAGCACCCAGTAGCCGGCCGTACCCACCGCGACCGTGAGGGTCAGCGCGAGGAGCGGTGCGAGCAGGCGCCGGGTGGGCATCCGGGATCGAGTCTACCCGGCGGTCCGGATCCGCCGCGTGGCCATCGGGGCCGTCCCTGGCGCGGCCCCGCCCCTTCCGTTACGAGAAACCTCGGAGGCCACCGCGTCCTTGCCGCGACGCGGCACGGGGGGCTAGGCTGAAAGGCTCGCTTGCTGCGGCTCAACGACATCCTCGACAAGGTCGCCGCCTACCACCCCGCCGCGGACCTCGACGTCATCAAGAAGGCCTACGTCTACTCGGCCAAGGTGCACCAGGGGCAGATCCGAAAGTCGGGCGAGCCCTACCTCGTGCACCCGCTCGAGGTGGCGGGCATCCTCACCGACCTCCGGCTCGACGAGGCGTCCATCGTCACCGGCCTGCTCCACGACACCATCGAGGACACGCTGGCCACCCGGGAGGAGATCGCCGAGCTCTTCGGCGAGGAGGTGGCGGACCTCGTCGACGGCGTCACCAAGCTGTCCCAGTTCTCGGCCGGCAACACCAAGGAGGAGAAGCAGGCCGAGAACTTCCGCAAGATGGTGGTGGCCATGGCGAAGGACATCCGCGTCCTCCTCGTCAAGCTGGCCGACCGCATCCACAACATGCGGACCCTCGAGCACATGGCGCCCGAGAAGCAGGAGCGGATCGCCCAGGAGACCATCGACATCTACGCGCCGCTCTCCAACCGCCTGGGCATGCAGTCGGTGAAGAGCGAGCTCGAGGACCTGTCCTTCCGCTACCTGAAGCCCTCCGAGCACGCCGAGCTCCTGGAGCGGGTCTCCAGCAAGGCCAGGGAGCGCGACCGCTTCGTCGAGGAGGTGGTCCAGCTCGTCCAGGCGCGGCTCGCCGAGAACGGCATCGAGGCCAAGGTCTACGGCCGGGTGAAGCACCTCTACTCCATCTGGCGCAAGATGCACGTGGGGGACCTGCCCTTCGAGCAGATCCACGATCTGGTGGCCTTCCGGGTCATCGTGGGCACCGTGGCCCAGTGCTACGAGGCGCTCGGCCTCATCCACTCCCTGTGGAAGCCGGTGCCGGGACGGTTCAAGGACTACATCGCCATCCCCAAGCCCAACCTCTACCAGTCGCTCCACACCACCGTGGTGGGGCCGCGGGCCGAGCGCATCGAGATCCAGATCCGCACCGAGGACATGCACCGGGTGGCGGAGCAGGGCGTCGCCGCCCACTGGAAGTACAAGGAGACCCCCCGGGACGGGAAGGGGAAGGCCCCGGTCCGCCGGAGCGACGCCGAGCAGTTCGGGTGGCTGCGGCAGCTGCTCGAGTGGCAGAAGGAGCTCTCCGACCCCACCGAGTTCCTGGAGACGGTCAAGGTCGACCTCTTCGCCGACGAGGTCTTCGTCTTCACGCCCAAGGGGGACGTGAAGAGCCTGCCCCGCGGCGCCACCCCGCTCGACTTCGCCTACTCGGTCCACTCCGAGATCGGCCACAGCTGCGTGGGCTCCAAGGTGAACGGGAAGATCGTCCCGCTCCGCTACCGCCTGAAGAACGGCGACACCGTCGAGATCCTCACCTCGCCGCACGCCCAGCCCTCCAAGGACTGGCTCACCTTCGTCCGCACCAGCCGGGCCCAGGCCCGCATCCGCCAGTACATCCGCCAGGCGGAGCACCGCCGCTCGCTCGAGATCGGGCGCGAGGTGGCGGAGCGGGAGCTGCGCCGCTACGGCATCTCGCTCTCCCGGTCCCAGAAGGACGGGTCGCTCGACAAGGCGGCGGCCTCGCTCGGCTACCGCGTCGGCGACGACGCGCTCGTGGCGCTCGGCTACGGCAAGGTGGCGCCGGACCAGCTGCTCCGCCTGCTCGTGCCCGAGGACAAGCTCGCCTCGCCCGCCGCGCCCGGGGTCACGAGCCGCCTCACCGAGATCTTCCGCAAGGTGGCGCGCCGGCCCGCCGGCGGGGTCCGCATCAGCGGCATCGAGGACGTGCTCGTCCGCTACGGCAAGTGCTGCAACCCGGTGCCGGGCGATCCCATCGTGGGCTTCATCACCCGGGGGCGCGGCGTGACGGTGCACACCGCCCGTTGCGAGAAGGGGCTCGCCATGGATCCCCTCCGCCGGGTGGACGTCTCCTGGGACGTGAAGGGGGAGCTGAAGCGGCTCGTGTCGGTCCGCGTGGTGAGCGACGACCGCCCCGGCATGCTCGCCCGGGTCTCCCAGATCTTCAGCGAGGCCGGGGTCAACATCGCCCAGGCCGACGTGCGCGCCGGCACCGAGCGCGCCGTGCTGTCCTTCGAGGTCTCGGTGCAGGACCTGAAGCAGCTCACCTCGGTGATGCGCAGCCTGGAGAAGGTCGAGGGCGTCCACTCCGTGGAGCGCGTCTAGGAACGGCAGGAGGCACCGATGCGGAAGACAGTCGCGAGCCCCAGGGCCCCGAAGGCCATCGGGCCCTACAGCCAGGCCGTCGTCACCCGCCACGCCGGCGACATCCAGATGCTGCACGCCGCCGGGCAGATCCCCATCGACCCGTCCACGGGGGAGCTCGTGGCCGGTGACGTGGTGGCCCAGGCCGAGCGGGTGATGGAGAACATCGCCGCCGTCCTCGACCACGCCGGGATGGCCTTCTCCGACGTGGTGAAGACGACGGTCTTCCTCGTCGACCTGGCCGACTTCGCGGCCATGAACGAGGTCTACGGCCGGCGCTTCCAGGGCGAGTTCCCCGCCCGCTCCACCGTCCAGGTGGCGGCGCTCCCCAGGGGAGCCCGCATCGAGGTGGAGGTGCACGCGGTGAAACATGCAGCGGGCCGCACCGCGGCCCGCAAGCCTCGCGTTGCGGCCTCGAAGGCCCGCAAGCGCAAGCCGTCCCCCCAGCGCAAGACGACCTCCAAGGCGAAGGCGAAGCCCCGCCGATAGCGCGCGGGCCCCGCCTCAACCCACCGTCTGGAGCCCGGCGGCAATCCCGTTCACGGTGAGCAGGATGGCCTCGCGCGCCTCCTCGCGCCCCCGGCCGGGCTCGCCGCGCGACCGCGCCAGCAGCTCCACCTGCACGTGGGACAGCACGTCGACGTAGGGGTTGCGCCGGGTCGCGGCGCGCCCCACGGCCGGCCAGGGCGACATGAGTCCGGGGTCGCCGGTCGCCTCGAGGATCGCGGACACGGTCCGGGCGTGCTCGTCCCGGATGGCCTCGAAGATCGCGCGGTCCTCCGGGGCCGCCAGGGCGGCGTACGCCGCGGCCACCTCGATGTCCGCCTGGGTGAGCGCGAGGCGGGCGTCGTCCACGAGGCCGCGGAGGAAGGGCCAGGAGTGGTAGAGGCCCCGCACGCGGTCCCGGCCTTCCTGCCGGAGGAGGGCCGAGAGCGCGCTGCCGAGCCCGAACCAGCCCGGGATCCCGTGGCGACTCTGGTTCCAGGAGAAGACCCAGGGGATGGCCCGCAGCGAGGCCAGCTCCACCGCTCCGGACCGGCTGGCGGGACGGGACGCGAAGCGGAGCTCCGGGACCTCGGCCATCGGCGTGGCGGCGAGCGCGTACCGTGCGAGCCTTCCGGGGTCGGAGAGCAGCGCCCGCCAGGCGGCGAGGGCTTCGGCTGCGGCCAGGTCCATGGCCCGCTCGCGGGTCCTGGCGGCGTCGTCGGCGGCCGGCTCGTCCGGCAGGGACGCTGCGGCGAGCACCGCCGAGACCATCTGCTCGAGGTCGCGCCGGGCGATCTCCCGCCGGCCGTAGCGCGCGGAGATGGTCTCGCCCTGCTC
>JBAVCR010000212.1:0-1526 GCA_049586815.1 Anaeromyxobacteraceae bacterium | reverse complement strand
TCGCCGCCGGGATGGTCGCCGCCGTGGCCGCCGCCGACGTCTACACCGGTCCGGGCGTCGACGTCACCCTCCTCTACCTCGGCCCCATCGGGTTCGGGACCTTCTTCGCCGGCCTCCCGACCGGGATCGGCCTCTCGATCCTCGCCGCCGCCCTGGGCGTCGTGACCAACCACCTGACCGGCGAGGCGCACCCGGTCTCGGTGGTGGCCTGGAACGCGCTGCAGCAGCTCGGGGTGTTCCTGCTCCTCACCGGCGTCCTCGACGCCTTCAAGAAGCGGCTCCTCCACGAGCAGCAGGCCGCCCGCACCGATCCGCTCACCGCGCTCGCCAACCGGCGCGCCTTCGTGGAGGCCGCCTGGGTGGAGCTCGAGCGGGGACGGCGCCACGGGCGCCCCCTCTCGCTCCTCTACATCGACTGCGACGACTTCAAGGCGGTGAACGACCGGCTCGGGCACGTGGCCGGAGACGCGGTGCTCGCCGCGGTGGGGAAGTCGCTCCGCGAGACCGTCCGCGGCCACGACACCGTGGCCCGCCTGGGCGGCGACGAGTTCGGCATCCTGCTCCCGGACGTCGACGGACCGGGCGCCGTCGCGCTGGCGGAACGGCTCCGCGAGAAGCTGCGCGAGACGCTCACCGCCCGCTGGGACCACATCACGTTCAGCATCGGCGTGGCCACCTTCGTCCGGCCCCCCGCCTCGGTCGACGAGATGATCCTGCGGGCCGACGAGCTCATGTACCGGGCCAAGCGCTCGGGCAAGGACGGCTGGCGCGCCGGCACCTGGGGGCCGGCGGAGAACGCGGCTTGAAGCTCGTCGCCACCTGCGCGCGGGGAACCGAGGGCGCGGTGCGCGGGGAACTCGCCCGGCTCGGCCTGCGCCACCTCCGCGGTGCGCGGGGCGCGGTAACCTTCGACGGGCGCATGGAGGACGGGATGCGCGCCTGCCTCTGGTCGCGCACCGCCATGCGGGTGCTCGCCCCGCTGGCCGCCTTCCCCTGCCCGGACGCGGCCGCGCTCTACGAAGGGGTCCGGGCCGTGGACTGGACCGAGTGGCTCACGGTGAAGACCACGCTCGCGGTCGACGCCACCGGGACCGCCCCGGGGCTCACCCACACCGGCTTCGTGGCGCTCAAGGTGAAGGACGCCGTGGTCGACAGGCTCCGCGACGCGCTGGGGGGGCGCCCGGACGTGGACGTGAAGGACCCCGACGTCCGCATCGTCGTCCACCTCTCGCGCGGGCAGGCCGAGGTGTCGCTCGACCTCTCCGGCGCGCCGCTCTACCGGCGCGGGTACCGGACCTCGGTGAAGGACGCGCCCCTGAAGGAGACGCTCGCCGCGTCGATGCTGGCGCTCGGCGAGGCCTCCCCCGACCTCCCCTTCCTCGACCCGCTCTGCGGGTCCGGCACGCTCGCGGTGGAGCACGCGCTCCTCGCCCGGCGCATCGCGCCCGGGCTCCGCCGTCCCTTCGGCTTCCAGCGCTGGCCCCGCTACCGGGGCGAGTGGCAGTCGGCCTGGGACTCCATGAAGG
>JBAVCR010000211.1:0-3161 GCA_049586815.1 Anaeromyxobacteraceae bacterium | reverse complement strand
GGGCGGGCTTGGGCGGCGGGGGCGGCGGCGCCTTGAGCGGCTCGGGCGGCAGGTAGGTCATCGACGGCGCGTCCCAGCGGCGGCGGGCGATGAGCTCGCGCACCAGCGAGCCGAGCGGCGCACGGGGGATGTAGGGCGCGCCCTTCACCACCTTGTAGACCGGGAAGGGCGCGAGCGGGTCGGCCCAGCGGAACACGAGGTTGCGCACCGAGCGCTGGGTGGCCTCGAACTCGCGGGTGTGCTGGATGGCGCCGGTGGGGCAGGGCTCCACGCAGAGGCCACAGAACATGCACTTGGCCTCGTCGATGTCGAACTGCGTGACCACGCGCTGCTTGGGGTTCGCGGCGTCCTTCTCCAGCTCGATCTGGATGCAGCTGATGGGGCAGGCCCGCTCGCAGGCCTGGCAGCCGGTGCAGATGTCGACGTCGACCTCGAGGAAGCCGCGGTAGCGGGGCGGCAGCGCGTCCTGGACCGGCATCTCCAGGCGGTCCGGGTACTGGATGGTGATGGGGCGGCGCAGCACCTGCGACAGGGTCACGGACATGCCGTGCCAGAACGACTTCACGGTGTCGCGGATGTTGCCGACGTATTCGCTCGCGGTGATGGACATGGCGTGCGGTTCCTACCAGTTCGAGAGGTCGACGCGCTCGTGGGCGATGAGCGAGACGTTCTTCCGCGTCTGCACCAGGAAGCGCCAGGTGACGAGGAGCGTGGCGGCCAGGATCGCGAAGGAGGTGATCCGCTCCACCAGCGGCGCGTAGGTGGCCACGATCTGCCAGACCATCGTGAAGAGCATGGTCGCGAAGCCGGCCGGGACCAGGTACTTCCAGCAGAGGTCCATCATCTGGTCGATGCGGATGCGCGGCAGCGTCCAGCGGATCCAGATGATGACGTTGACGAGGAAGAGGGTCTTCACGGCGAAGACGGCGAGCGAGACGAACTGGAGCGCCCACCAGCCGACGGCCGGGAAGGCGCCCGCGCCGCGGACCGAGGCCCAGGTCTGGGTGGTGACGCCGGGGATCTGCCAGCCGCCCAGGAAGAGCGTGGTGGCGACCGCGCCGATGATCCAGAGGTTGGCCCACTCGACGAGGAAGTAGAGGGCGAAGCGGAAGCCCGAGTACTCGGAGAAGTACCCGGCCACGAGCTCCGACTCGGCCTCGGCGAGGTCGAAGGGCGTGCGGTTGCCCTCGGCCAGCTGGGTGATGAAGAGGATGAAGAAGGCCACCGTGGCGGCCGGGTTGCGGAAGAAGAACCACTCCCAGGGCCAGCCGCCCTGGGCCTGGATGATGCCCTGGGTGGAGAGCGTCCCGGCCATGATCACCGGGACCAGGATGGCGAGGCCGGCCGGGACCTCGTAGCTGATGACCTGCGCGGTGGCGCGGATGGCGCCGAAGAGCGACCACTTCGAGTTGGACGACCACCCGGAGAGGAGGATGCCGACCACGATGAGCGAGGTGACGGCCAGGATGTAGAAGATGCCGACGTTGAGGTCGGCCACCACGATGGCCTGGCCGGCCGGCAGCGCGACCAGCACGAGCGTCATGCCGGCCACCACGAAGTACGGGGCGGCGCGGAAGAGCAGCGAGTCGGCCTCGCCGGGGACGAGGTCCTCCTTGAAGAGGAGCTTCACCGCGTCGGCGATCCACTGCAGGAAGCCGCCGGCGCCGACCCGGTTCGGGCCGATGCGGCTCTGGATGCGGGCGGCGACGCGCCGCTCGTACCAGGAGAAGATGCCGCCGGCGATGGCGGCGAAGGTGAACATGACGATGCCGGCCACGAACAGCGCCAGCGCGTAGGCCCACTGCGTGCCCGCCCAGGTGGTGGGGTCGACGCCGACCTTCTCGCGCAGGAAGGCGTCGAACATCGGCCGGTGCACCATGGGGATGACGAAGACGAGCAGCCCGCCGAGGAGCAGGGGGAGGGCCACCGCGGCGCCGAGCGCCGCTCCGACGAGGAGCTTCTTCGTGCCGGGCTTCGGGAAGGCGAAGGAGAACTGGGCCATGTCTAGCGATCCGTCTCGGGAGCCACGACGTCGAGGGAGGCGATGAGGGCGACGAGGTCGGCGACCATCAGGCCGGGCGACACGTCCTCGATGATGCCCATCGCCATGTAGGAACCGGTGCGGGCGCGGAGCCGGTAGGGGCGCTCCGTGCCGTCGGCGACGATGTAGTAGGCCATCTCGCCGCGGGCGCTCTCGACGCGCGACTGCGCCTCGCTGGCCTCCGGCTTGGGCTTGCGGGGCACCTTGGCGGTGATCTCGCCCTCCGGCATCTTCTCCAGCGCCTGGCGGACGATGAGCGACGACTGCGCCATCTCGAGCACGCGCACGTAGTACCGGTCGAAGCAGTCGCCGACCTTGCCGGCCCAGCCGCGCCCCACCGGGACCTCGAACTTGAAGTCGGGGTAGGCGCCGTACGGCACGTCGCGGCGCAGGTCCCAGTCGACGCCGCTGCCGCGCAGGTTGGGGCCGGAGAGGCCGTAGTCGATGGCCTGCTCCCGGGACAGGGTGGCCACCCCGCCGAGGCGCTTCTTGTAGATCTCGTTGAAGGAGATGAGGCGGTCCCACTCCTGGATGGAGCTGTCGAGCCGGTCGAGGTAGGCGAGGACCTTGTCGCGCCAGCCCTCGGGCATGTCGAAGGCCACGCCGCCGATGCGGTGGTAGTTGTAGGTGAGGCGCGCGCCGCAGAGGGCCTCGAGCAGGTCGTTGATGAGCTCCCGCTCGCGGAGCGCGTAGACGAGTGGCGTGACCGCGCCGATGTCGGTGGCCATGGTGCCCACCGAGACCAGGTGGCTCGCGATGCGGTTCAGCTCCCCGGAGATGGCGCGCAGGTACTGGGCCCGCCGCGGGACCTCGATCTTGAGCAGCCGCTCCACCGCGATGGCGTACCCCTCGTTCGCGAACATGGCGGCGAGGTAGTCGATGCGGTCGGTGTACGGCATGTACCCGGGGTAGCCGACCATCTCGCCGATCTTCTCCAGCGAGCGGTGCAGGTAGCCGATGTCCGGGATGGCCCGCCGCATCACCTCCCCGTCGGTCTCGACGAGGAAGTTGAGCACGCCGTGGGTGGACGGGTGCTGCGGGCCGAAGTTGATGAGCATCTCCTCGTTGTTCCGATCGAGGCGGCGCAGGACGAGCTTCGACATGTCGGGTCCTCTAGGCC
>JBAVCR010000210.1:0-2421 GCA_049586815.1 Anaeromyxobacteraceae bacterium | reverse complement strand
GTCGTACACGTGCGCCACCCCGGAGTGGCAGGAGACGCAGTCCACGTCCTTCGCCTGGACGACGTCCCCGTGCACGAGCTGGTACATGGTGCCCTTCGCGAAGGCGCCGAGCTCGTGGCATCCCCGGCAGGTGGAGGAGTCGGTGCGCTTCACGAACGCGTGGACCTCGCGGTTCAGCCGGGCCCGCTCCGCCTCCCACTTCTCCGGGGTCGAGATGGTGCCCCGGACCTCGTCGACGACGTCGGTGAAGCCCACGCGCGCCTTGAAGGCGACGAGCTTCATCCACTGGATCGCCCCCTTGTTCCGTGCGCTCTCGTAGGGGATGTGGCAGTCGGAGCAGGTCGCGGGCACGCCCGCGGCGTTCGCGAAGTGGGGGCCGCGCCGGTAGGCCTCGTCGGCGGGCTTCATGGTGTGGCAGGCTGCCGCGCAGAAGTGGTTCGTGCCGGCGTAGACCACGAGCCGGTTCGACACGGCGAAGGCCGCGATTCCCAGGATGGCGCCTGCGACGAGGACCATCGCCAGGCGGGCACGACTCCGCTCCATGGAAGCCTCGGGCGCTACAGGGTGACGACGAGCTGCACCCCGGCGATGGCGGACCCGACGACGTCGAGCCCGCCCGGACGCCAGACGTACTGGAAGTCGGGCGTCACCGAGAGCCAGCCGGTGACGTTGTAGAGGTAGTTGAGCTCGAGGACGGTCTCGGCGGTGACCCCGGGGATCGCCGGGCTCACCCGGCCGGTGGACCAGCCGAGCGAGAGGACGTCGCTCGATCGCCCCGGGATGAGCCCCTGGTAGGAGAGGCCCGCCATGAAGGACCAGGGCATCGTGTTCACGTCGGTCTTCGGGCTCCAGGTGACGGCGCCCCAGGCCGAGAGCCCGATCTGGCTGTCGGTTCCGCCCACCTGGAAGACCGCCTGCTGGAACATGGCGTAGAGACCCCAGTTGCCGGTGGCGTTCACCGTCCCGTTCGGCAGGACCGGGAAGTAGTTCCCGTCGTAGTAGCCGCCGATGGCGTACTGGCCCGGCGGCCCTTCGTCGTCGGTGGCGCCCTGGAAGAGGAGATAGCTCACCTGGCCGATGCCGAGGACGCCGCGGTTCCCCTCGTTCCACTTGAAGTCGGCGCCGTTGTCGGCGCCGGCGGCCGACTGCAGGTTGTTGTTGTAGACCCCGGCGGCGACCTGCCAGTTGCCGGTGGGGAACCAGATGGCTTGCAGTCCCCATTCCGACCCCGGCGGGGGCGGCGGGAAGCTCGGCAGGTTGATCCCCAGCGCGGCGGGGTTCGCGTTGATGGCCGCGTTCAGGTAGTTGCCGAAGGCCGGGAGCGTCGCGAAGACCGCGCCGGCGCCGAGGCGCCCTGCGGCGATGGTGAGGTTCCCCTTCAGAAGGGTCTGCTGGAGATACATCTCCCCGAGCCAGAACCCCGTGCCCGCCGACGCCGACGCCGGCGCGAAGAAGTTTCCCTGCGGGCCGACGGCGAACTCGCCGCCCGTTCCCCACGTGGCGCCCACGTAGAACGAGAGTCCGGGGACCCTGGCCAGGCGGTGCAGGTCGACGTTGACCGACCCGTTCACCTGTCCGGCGTAGACGAGCTCCTGGGGACCGGTGGGGGTCGTGCCGCTCGTGTTGGTCATCACCTGCGCGGTGTACGAGACGGAGGGCTGGATCCCGAAGCGCGTGGCCTCGTCGGTCATCCAGGACCAGGCCCGGCCGACGTCCTTGCCGATGTCGTCGTACCAGGGGGTGCGGCACTCGAACGGGCGCTTGCGCGGGTCCCGGGCGTTCTTGCAGAGGAAGGCGCGCCGCTTCGCCTGGGCCTTCGCGACCTGGGCCGCGATGGCCGCCTCCATCTTCGCGTCCGTGTCCTGGGGGACGAGCGCCTGAGGCGCCGAGGGATCGTAGCCGGGGGCCGCCTGGCCCGGGGCGTTCGGCGTCGGAGGAGCGCTCGACTGGGCGGGCGCGCGACCGGGCAGGAGGAGCGCCAGGGCGAGCGCCGGGACGACGAGACGGGCGAACCTCACGGAGCCTTCCCTTCACTGCCCGGGGGGTACTTGCGGTAGTAGGAGCGCCAGACGAGCCGGTAGATCCCGAGCGCGCGGGGCAGGCTGCGCAGGCCGGGGATGAAGGGCAGGAAGATCAGGATGAGGAAGAGCGGCGTCACCGTGGCGATGACGATGATGTCCGTCCCGACCGTGCTCCACGGAGGGATCTGGTAGAAGATCGTGTAGAACCAGAGCCAGGGTTGGCCCGGCCAGCTTCCGATCTCGTTCATCACCCCCCACTGGCTCCCCTGCAACGCGTACTTGCTCGCGATCTGCCCCAGGTAGTTGCCGTCGGCGATGAAGAGCAGCGCCTTCGTGTTGTCCATGGAGTAGAAGCGGCCCGGCGCATTCACCAGCTGTGCGTCGAGGGCCCCCGATCGGG
>JBAVCR010000209.1:0-1984 GCA_049586815.1 Anaeromyxobacteraceae bacterium | reverse complement strand
CTCCCGGGCTCGGGGTGGACGATCACGCAGTCGAAGGCACCGGCGGGCTCGCCCTCCGCGGAGCGGGCGGTGCGGATCGCGGAGGGGCCGCGACCGGAGAGGAAGGCGGCGCTCGCCCCGGCCGCGGCGGCGTCGCCGATGACGAGGACGCGGCGACCCTGCAGGAGGGGCTCGAGGTGCGAGAGGCGCGCCAGCAGCTCCCCGTCCACGGTCGGCAGCCCGGTCATGGCGTGCTCCTCCCTCAGCGCGGGGCCGGCCCGGTGGGCCCGCCCTCGCCGGCGCCCCGCGGCGCGGGCCGGTAGAGCTCGGACGCGAAGCGGCTCGCCTCGAGCATGAGCTGGCCGGTGGAGCCGGCCACCGGGTCGAGGGCCTTCCCGAGGGCGGCGGCCTCCACGGCCACCGGCCCGCGCGCCTCGGCGGCGAGCTTCAACCCCTCGAGCGCCTGGCGGAGCGCGGTGGCTCCCTGCCGGAGGTGCTCGACCGCCTCCTGGAAGGCCGTCTCCGCCTGGAGCGCGCGCAGCTGCTCGCGCTGGGCCGGGGAGAGCCCGGCGAGCCGCGAGGCCCGCTGGAGGTACCCGCGGGCCCGCTCCATCCGGTCGACCTGCTGGGACTGGATGTCGTCCCGGGCCCAGCGCGCCAGGATCTCGAAGAGGGCCTGGTCGAGGTCGGCCCGGTCGTCGAAGGAGGTCTCGGCGGGCGGCGCGGCGCCGGGCGGGGGCACGAGCGGCGCATAGGTGGCCGCGGTCTCCGGATCGGAGGACTGGAAGGCGGCCTTCCCGGTGACGAACAGGATCCCCTTCTTCACCACCACCCGGCCGTCCTCGGCCACGATCCACCAGGACCGGGCGTTGCGCTCGGAAAGCAGCCAGGCCACCGCCACCGCGAGCCCCACGGCGAGGAGCAGCCACGGGCGGGAGCGGCGGCGCGGCGGTGCGGCGTTCTCCCCGGCGGCCACGCCCTACCCCCTCACCACGCCCACGAAGGGCAGGTTGCGCAGCCGGCCGTCGCGGTCGAGGCCGTAGCCCACCACGAACTCGTCGGCGATCTCGAAGCCGCGGTAGCGGACCGGAACCTGCACCCGGGCCCGGGACGGCTTCACCAGGAGTGCGCAGACGGCCACGCTGGCCGGACGGCGCGCCTGGAAGCGCTCGATGAGCCAGCTCATGGTGAGCCCGGTGTCGACGATGTCCTCGACCAGGATGACGTGCTTGCCGTCGATGGGCCGGGTGAGGTCGCTCGTCAGCTCCACCTTGCCGGTGGTCTGCGTGCCCACGTAGGACGAGAGCCCCACGAAGTCGAGGGTCACGGGCAGGTCGATGGCGCGCATGAGGTCGGCGAGGAAGACCAGCGCCCCCTTCAGGACGCCCACCAGCACGACGGGCTTCCCGGCGTAATCGCGAGTGATCTCGCGGCCGATCTGCTCGACGCGCTCGCGCAGGCGCCCGGCCGGGAGGAGGACCTCCACCTCGTCCTGGCCCAGGCTCCGGGCCGGATCCGCGACGTCGTGCATGGGCGCGGAGACTAGTCCCGGGGGGAGGACGCGGCAAGCGCCCGCGTGTGATAGGGACGGGCGGCATGCACCTCGCCTGCCCGGCCCACGCCAAGGTGAACCTGGTCCTGCGCGTCGGGCCGCTGCGCCCGGACGGGTTCCACGACCTGAACACGCTCTTCGTGCCCCTCGACCTCGCCGACCTGGTGCGCGTGCGGGTCCGGTCCCGCCCGGGGCCGGTCACCTGTCGCTGTCCTGGACGGCCCGACCTGGACGGGCCAGCCAACCTGGCGGCCCGTGCCGCCGTCGCGCTCCGGGAGCGGCTCGGGCGGACGGAGGGCGTGGACATCCGGATCGACAAGCGAATCCCGGTGGTGGCGGGCCTCGGCGGCGGCAGCGCCGACGCGGCGGCGGTGCTCCGCTGCCTCTCGCGGGCCTTCGGGCTGCGCGACCGGCGCCTCCTCTCCGAGGTGGCGCTCGGGATCGGCTCGGACG
>JBAVCR010000208.1:0-3333 GCA_049586815.1 Anaeromyxobacteraceae bacterium | reverse complement strand
GGCAGGGCGACCGTCAGCCTGACCACGGGTGAAACGAGCTCCGGCCCGGCGGCGAGCCAGGCCGCGATGGGGATGGCGCCCACCGCCAGGGTCACCCACGGTCCGGGACCACGCCCCCGGATCGCGGCGTGGGCGCGACGCGCGAATTCGAGGAGGAGGAGGTAGCTGCAGAGGAAGCCGACGTCGCGGAGGGCGCGGAGCGCGGGCTGGTCGCCGAGGGCGATGGCCCCGAGCTCCATCCACTCCCCCAGGCCGTGGGTGATCGCGAAGGCCGCGAGCCATGGCCAGGGCAGCCGGGCGCCCCGGTCTCGCGGCATGGAGGCCGCGACGACCCCGAGGAGCACGAGCGCGAGGCCGTGGGCGAAGTAGACGTAGTCCAGCTGGCTGGCGAGGAACGCGGCCACGAGGTGGGAAGGGTTGCCAGTCACGTGCCATCCCCGGTGACGCGGGACGGCGGATGTTCCTCGTGATTCCCCCCATGGACGCAGGCGGCCCCCACCCGGAGGGTCCGGGACCACCCGCCTCACCCTGCCCTGGGTGCTGGCCGGCCCCGGGGCCCACGCGGGAGGGCGGGTCGCGCTATGTTGCGCGCCGTGCGCCAGCACCCCTACCTCCTCCTCTCGGGCGCGGCGCTCCTCTGGGCCGGGAACTTCGTCCTCGGGCGGGCCATGCGCGGCCACGTCCCTCCCGTGGGGCTCGCCTTCTGGCGCTGGGGACTCGCCCTCGCCATCCTGCTCGTGCTGCAGGGCCGGCACCTCGTCGCGAGCCGCGAGGCGATCCTCCGGCGCTGGGGCGTCGTGGCCGCGCTGGGGATCCTCGGCGTCGGCAACTTCAACCTCTTCCTCTACCTGGGCCTCCAGCGGACCACCGCCACGAACGCGCTCCTCCTGAACGCGGCGGCGCCGGCCTTCATCCTCGCCATCTCCTTCGCCGCCGGGCAGGGGCGCCCCACCGGCCGGATGCTGCTCGGCGTCCTCCTCTCCCTCGCGGGCGTGGCCACGATCCTCGCGCAGGGCCGGCTCGCCTCGCTCTCCGCCCTGCGCCTCAACGCGGGCGACCTCTGGGTCCTCGCCGCGGTGCTCTCCTGGTCGGTCTACACGGTCCTGCTCGCCCGGCGTCCGCGCGACGTCGAGCCGATGGTGCTCCTCACCGCGCTCGTGCTGGTGGGGACGGCCTGGATCGCCCCGTTCTACGCCTGGGAGGTGGCGCAGGGCGCACGGATGACCCTCGACCTCCCGACCGTCGCGACCATCCTCTACGTGGGCATCTTCGCGTCGCTCGTGGCCTACGCCTTCTGGAACGCGGGCGTGGCCCGGGCCGGGGCGAGCCGCGCCGGCGTCTCCCTGAACCTCATGCCGGCCTTCGGGACGGCGCTCGCGGTGCTGCTCCTCGGCGAGCCGTTCCAGGCCTTCCAGGCCGCCGGGATCGCCCTCATCGTCGGCGGGGTGACGCTGGTCCAGCTCGGCCGGTAGCGCTATGGTCCGGCCGTGACCGACACCGCCCGCCGCATCCCCCACGTCTTCCCGCGCACCGAGCTGGCCTGGCTCCTCGCCCCCACCTACGCGGACGGCCTCGCGGTGGACGAGGAGATCGCCGTCGAGCGGCTGGGACGGGCGCTCGCCGACCCGGCCACGCTGGCGAGGATCCACGAGGCGATCGCGCTCGTCCTGGAGGAGGCGCGCGGGCCGCGCACCGACCCCGACGCGCAGGTCGACCGCATCTCGAAGCGGCTCCAGACGCGCCGCTCGCGGGTGAAGCCGGCCCCGTCCACCCCGGCGGTGTCCGCCGTGATGATCTGGCTGAACCTCGCCATCGGCATGGCGCCGGAGTCGATGCGGGACACCCTCGCCTCCGGCAAGGGAGCGGCCATGCTCGCCGCCGGCCTCCGGGAGGTGGCCGCGAGCCTGGTGAAGGACCTCTCGCGCTGACGCGAGCGCCTACCCGATCTTCTGGTACTTGCTGCCGGGCGCCCCGCAGATGGGGCACTTGTCCGGCGGAAGGCCGAACTCGACGTCGCCGCAGACCGGGCAGAGGAAGACGTCCATCTGCGAGAGGTCCTTGCCGGACTTCATCGCCTCGAGCGCCTCGCGGAAGAGCCTCGCGTGGACCTTCTCGGCCTCGTTGGCCCAGCCGAGCATGGTCTTCGCCCTGTGCCCCTCGGCCTTCGCCTGCTCGACCATGGGGGGGTACATCTCGGTGTACTCGTAGGTCTCGCCGGCGACGGCCGCCTCGAGGTTCTGGAGCGTCGTCCCGACCCCGCCCATGTTCCGGAAGTGGCCGAGGGCGTGGATGGTCTCGGCGTCGGCGGCGGCGCGGAAGAGGCGGGCGATCTGCGCGTAGCCCTCCTTCTCGGCCGCCTGGGCGAAGGCGAGGTACTTCCGGTTGGCCTGCGACTCGCCGGCGAACGCGACGGCGAGGTTCTCCTGGGTGGTGGGCATGCAACGACCTCTACCGTCGCCGGTAGAGGTCGCCCATGATCGCCGTCAGGATGTCCCTTCCGGGTCGGCTCAGGTGCGCAGGAAGCTCCGCGCCAGCGCCCGCCACTGCGCGTCGTTGAGGAGCGTGTCCGGCGACCCGATGAGCTCGCCGCCGTCGGCGGCCGCGAGGCCGAGGTGCGTCTCGTAGAAGCGCTCCAGCCGCTCGCCCTCGGCGCGCAGCCAGGCGCGGGCCCGCTCGCCGGCCGGCAGGGACCGCCAGTCCTGCCCTTCCGGCTCGACGGCGAAGAGCCACCCCTTCCCGTAGTTCTGGCTCTTCGCCAGCGTCGGCTCCCGGGTCACCGCCGTGTTCACCGCGAGGATGCGGCCGGCGATCGGCGCCGCCACCGTCACCTTGCGATCCCCGCAGGAGAGCAGCGCCACCGGCTCGCCCGCCTTCACCACCTGCCCGGGGCTGGGCAGCTCGACCGCCACCGTCCAGGGAAGGATCTTCTGGGCCAGGTCGTCGAGGCCGACCTTGAGGGAGCGACCCTCGTCGCGCACCCAGGTGTGGCCGGGAGCGTAGGCGAGGCCATTGCGGAAGCGCAGCTTGCCCGCGGCGCGGTAGCCCTGCGCCCAGAGCCGCGCCGACCGGAACCCGCGGAGGGCGCCGAGGACCAGCACGATCGGCGCGAGCAGCGCCAGCATGATGGCGAAGACGATGCCCAGGCGGGTGGCGAGTCCGGCGGCGAAGATTCCCACTGCGGTCAGCGTGTCGATGAGAGCGGTCATGGCAGCCTCCTTCACTCCTGCGTGCGGAAGAACTCGCGGGCCACGTCGTCCCAGTGCTCGGCGTCGAGCTCGCGGGCCATGCCCGGCAGCGGCGCGCCGCCGTCGTGCATCGCGGGAGCGAGCGCCA
>JBAVCR010000207.1:0-6219 GCA_049586815.1 Anaeromyxobacteraceae bacterium | reverse complement strand
GGTGACGTCGGCGGGGTGCGGATCCTCGGGACGTCCCGCGGACCGGAGCGCCGGCACGCCCCGGAATGCCCCGTTCATCGCCCGGAAGTAGCCGACGAGACCCACCGCCGCCGCCGGGCCCATGTTGAGGACCCCCATCACGTCGGAGGCGGCCTCGTCGACGCGGTCGGACCAGTAGGCGGCGACCCCGGCCGGCATTCGCGCCGCCACGAGCTCGCGGCGCACCGCCCGGACGAGCTCGGCGCGCAGCCCCTCGTCGGCGGAGAGGATGTCGTGCCCGGCAGTCTCGTGGGCGAGGGCGGGCCAGGCGAGGAGGCCTGCCCGGGCGTTTCCGGCCGGCAGGCTCACCAGGGCGCTCCCGATCCCGATGGTGCCGGTCATGCTCGCGGGCCAGGTGTACGGCCCGGCCTCGGGGGGACCCCAGCGCACCAGCGGGGCGAGCACGCCGTGGTCGGGCGGCTTCACGCCGCGCCGGTCCTCCGCGGACAGGAACCCGTCGTAGAGGTCGGAGACCACCTCCTGGAAGGCGGCGGTCGCCCGGGCCTGGTAGCCCTCCGTGCGCTGCAGCACGG
Organism: Anaeromyxobacteraceae bacterium; assembly: GCA_049586815.1. GTDB lineage: Bacteria > Myxococcota > Myxococcia > Myxococcales > Anaeromyxobacteraceae > CAIOAK01. The sequence goes on along the minus strand of JBAVCR010000207.1, from coordinate 5,647 downwards.
CCTGGGCGGCGTCGAGGAGGAGCCGCGCCGGGCCGTTGCGCCCCGGGTCCCGGGCGAGCACGCGGGCGAACCCGCCAGGCCCCATTCCGTCGATCGCCCGCAGGAGCGGCTCTCCCACCGCGGCGCGGTACGGCGCCGGGAGGCGGGGCACCGCCCACCGCATCCTCTCCTGGAGCGACGAGAAGAAGGTCGGATCGGGTGGCCCCCCGACCGCGAGCTGCGCGGCCACCCGGGCGTCCTCCACGCAGGCCGGGAGACCGGCGAGGGAGACCGGGTCGGCGAACGGCCTCGCCTCCACGGAGGATGTGGCCGCGATGGACGCGGCGGACCCGCCCGGTGGCGGCGCGAGCGCCTCGGGATCGGAGCGGGGAACGTTCGGGGACTGGACGGCGGGCGTCTGCATTCGGGGCCTCCGCGGAAAGCGGTGCCCCGGGATGCGACGGGTGTGCCGGGATCCGGGAGGCGATCCCGCCGGTCAGCCGGCGGGCGGACGGTCCGGCGCAGGGCCCGAGGGGCCGGCCGGCGGACCGTCCATGGTTTACCCCGCCCTACTCGCTCGCCTTGTTGTTCCGGTGCGCCGCCTGGAGCCTCTTCACGTCCTCGGGCGTGAGCTGCGGCCGGTCGATGCGGAGCGTGATCTTCTGGATCTTCCCGGTGAAGGTGAACGGCGTCTGGTAGTCGGCGTCGTTCACCGGCGTGCCGGTGTCGGAGCCCACGTCCAGGTTCTCGTCCCAGGCCAGGATGAGCGGGATGGTACGCTCCATCTTCTGGGTGTCGACCACCTTGCCGTCCACCTTGAGCACGCCGGTCCCGCTCCGCCCGATCCCGGACATGTCGTTGAACGCGAGCGTCCCCGCCCCCAGGCCGTCGTACTTGAAGTCGAACTCGAGAACGTGCTTGCCGGGAGCGAGCGCCTCGGGCCCCTGCCACCTGACGTGCTTCAGCCCGACCATGTTCCAGTTGAAGACCGGCTTCCCCTTGAGCAGGTAGAACCCGTACCCGGCGAAACGCCCCCCCGTCGTGATGAGCATGCCCTCGGCGCCACCCTGCGGGACCTCGATCTCGGCCGTGAAGTTGTAGGAGGCGTTCAGGACGGAGGGCGCGTCGCCGTAGGGCGTCCCGGTGAGCGGCGCCGTCCAGACGAACGTGTTCCGCCCGGCAGTGATGCTCGGCCGCGGCACGATGAGGCGCGTCGCCACCGTCGCGTCGAGCGGGAGCACCTGGTACTTCTTCGCCTCCTTCCAGAAGATGTCCTGGAGCTCCTTCAGCTTCCTGGGATTTGCCTTGGCGAGGTCGTTCGTCTGCGTCCAGTCGCTGCGCAGGTCGTAGAGTTCCCAGGGATAGTCCGTGGGGTCGACGCCCACGCCGCCGAGGACGTTCCAGGGCGGACGCATCACCTTCGTGCTGGCGATCCAGCCCTCGTGGTAAAGGGCGTGGTCACCGAACATCTCGAAGTACTGGGTCTTGTGCGTCGACGGGGCCTTGCCGTTCTTCGCCTGGAACGTGTAGGCCATGCTGACGCCCTCGATCGGGCTCTGCTTCACCCCGTCCACCACCTCCGGCTGGCGGATGCGGGTCGCCTCGAGGATCGTCGGCACGACGTCGATGACGTGGTGGAACTGCTCGCGGATGCCGCCCTTGTCCTTGATGACGGCCGGCCAGGAGATGGCGACGCCCTGCTTCGTGCCGCCGAAGTGGGACGCGATCTGCTTGGTCCAGGAGAAGGGCGTGCTGAAGGCCCACGTCCAGGGAACCGCCATGTGGTTGTAGGTCCTGTCCGAGCCCCAGGCGTCGTAGAAGTACTTGAGCTGGGCCTCCACGGGCACCTCGACGCCGTTGAACATGGCGACCTCGTTGGGCGTGCCCACGAGCGTCCCCTCGGCGGACGATCCGTTGTCCCCGCTGATGTAGATGATGAGCGTGTCGTCGAGCTTGCCCATGTCCTCGACCGCCTGGATGACCCGGCCGATCTCGTGGTCGGTGTACATGAGGTAGGCGGCGTACACGTCGACCTGGCGGAGGAACATCTTCTTCTCGTCGGCGTTGAGCTGCTCCCACTCCTTCAGGAGATCCTTCGGCCAGGGCGTGAGCTTCGCGTCCTTCGGGATCACGCCGAGCCTCTTCTGGTTCGCGAAGATCGTCTTCCGGAGCTCGTTCCAGCCCTCGTCGAAGAGGTGCAGGTCGGTGGCCTTCTTGATCCACTCCGGCGTCGGGTGGTGCGGCGCGTGGGTCCCGCCCGGCGCGTAGTAGACGAAGAAGGGCTGGTCGGGCGTGAGCGTGTTCACCTGGTTCATGTAGCCGATGGCCTCGTCGGCCATGGCGGTGATCAGGTTGAACGAGGGGTTGCCCTGGAACGGGTAGATGTAGGTCGTGTTGCGCGCCAGGTTGCCGGGCTGCCACTGGTTCGTGTCGCCGCCCATGAACCCGTAGAAGTACTCGAAGCCCATCCCGACGGGCCACTGGTCGAAGGGCCCGGTGGGGGAGGCCTGGAACGCCGGCGTGTTGTGGTTCTTCCCGAACCAGGAGGTGCGGTAGCCGTTGTCCCGGAGGATGCGCCCGACGGTGGCCTTGTCGTCGGTGATGAAGCTGTCGTAGCCCGGGAACCCGGTCGCCTGCTCGGAGATGACGCCGAAGCCCACCGAGTGATGGTTCCGGCCGGTGATGAGCGCCGCCCGCGTCGGCGAGCAGAGCGCGGTGGAGTGGAAGTTCGTGTAGCGCAGGCCGTTCGCCGCAATTCGGTCGAGCGACGGGGTGGGGATGACCCCGCCGAAGGTGGACGGCGCGCCGTAGCCGACGTCGTCGGTGATGATGAGGAGCACGTTGGGCGCTCCCTTGGGCGGCACGACCCGCGCGGGCCAGTAGGGCTTCGAGCCCTTCGTCGTGCGCTCGATCCTCCCGCCGAACTTCTGCGGGGGCGCGGGCAACTGCCGGCCGTCGATGGTGATGGTGGCGCTCGGAGAGCCGGGGACCCCGGTCGTCCCCTGCGCGAGGGTCGCCCCGGCCGGCACGGCGAGCATCGCCAGCGCGGCCAGCGCGATGGACCAGGACCTGGTGCGATTCATGACGCCTCCGCTCCGATTTGACTCACCGTGATGCAGGGACCGGGCTTCCCGCTCCCGGGTTCGCCGCCATCCATAGCCGTGGCTGCGCTGGCCGGCTGTGCAGAAATCGCACCGGCGTCGGCCCCTTCCGGGGCGTCAGCGCCGTCCGCCGCCGTGGAAGCCGCCCCATCCGCCGCCACCTCCACCCCCGCCGCCCCATCCTCCCCCTCCCCAGCCGTGGCTCCCGCCCCCTCCGCCCCCTCCGCCCGAGTGGCTGGAGCTGCCGCCCCAGTCGCCTCCCCAGGAGGACGAGGCCGACCGGGAGTCTCCCGCGGAGCGGGACTGCGAGACCGCCTCGCCGCTCGATCCGGAGGGCTTCTGGTAGCTGTAGGAGCCGCTCGACTTGTCGTACGACGAGGCCGAGGTCGACGTGGTGGTGGGCTTCTGCGTGTTCTGCCAGCCGTTCGTCGCGCCGTCGTACTTCTGTGTCTGGCCCGTCGAGGAGTTGTAGCTGTAGGTGTTGCCGTCGTGGGACGCGTAGTACTGGTTGTTCACCTGGGCGACCTGGGTCGAGCCTCCCGGGCCCGAGACCTCCGCGTGGCCGACGGTGGCCTGCTGGCCGGTGTATGCGTTCCCGACCGTGGCCCGGCCGCCCGAGGCCGAGGTCCCGGTGGTGGGGTTGTAGGTGGCCCCCCGGTTCCCGTACGCGTAGCCGCCGGTGTAGGCGTTGGAGGCCGACGCCGACTGGCCCGCCGACATGCGGCCGGTGGTGGAGTTGTAGGAGGTGCCGACCTTGCTCGACCAGGCCGTACCCGTGTAGGCGTTGTAGCCGGCCGAGTCGCGGGTGACGGCCGAGGTGGAGCCGTAGTGGCTGTACATGTTCCCGCTCGTCGCCGCCCAGCCACCGGGGCCCCAGGTCGCCGCGCCGCCGTACGCGCCGTAGGCCGTGCCGTGGTAGGCGGTGCCGTAGTAGGCGCCGCCGTAGGGCACGGGCGGGTGGTAGTAGTAGGGCATCGCTCCCCAGTACGGAGTGGGCGCGTAGCACCAGTGGGCCGCCGACCAGCCGATGGCGAAGCCCATGGCGAACCCGGTCCAGGGCGTGTAGGTCGGGTTCGCCGCGTAGCCGTACGTCACTGGCGGTGGATACCAGACGGTGGCCGAGACGTAGGCCGGGTAGACGTATCCGGTCCCGTAGACGATGGTCCCGTCCGGCGTGACCACGACGCCCGTGTACCCCGGCGTGTAGCCCACCACCACCACGCCCGGCGAGGACGCGTAGATGCGGACGAAGGTCACGTAGTAGAGCGGGGAGCTGGGCGGGATGGAGTAGATGGCGGCGGGGATGGCCGTGGCCACCGTCCACGGCCCGTTCACGGAGGGCGCCGCGAACCAGACGCCCGCCTGCACGGCGTACCAGGCGTTGGGCGCCGCCATGAGGATGGCCTGCGGCGAGTTGAAGACGTACATGAGGCCGGTGCCCTCGATGGGCCTGAGCTCGGGCGCCCCGCTCGAGACGGGCTGGAAGGACACCTTGGCCGTCTGGACGGTCGCCATGTGCGGGATCTCGGCGGCGATGGCCGCCTCCTCCGCCTGCGCCGTTCCCGGCAACGACGCCTTCACGTTCTCCTTCGGGCTCGTGTCGGGGATGAGCCCGAAGTCGGCCGGGAGATCCGTCCCCGGGACGAAGGCCCACGGGCCGCCGAGCGCCGCGGAGCGGAACCACCGCCCGGTCACGAGCACGTAGTAGTGCGCGTCCACCATGTCCATGAACACGTTGCCGGTGGTGTTGTTCACGTAGAGGAGCTGGGTGCCGTCGATGGGCATCCAGTCCATGGGGCCGTTCGAGGTGATGACCTCGGTGGGCTCGGTGGCCACGACGACGAGGGGGAGCTCGGCGGCGAGGGTCGGCCGTGCCCGGGTCTTCTCGTCCTGGGGACCCTCCATGAGGTCGACGAGCCCCTTCTGCGCCAGGTCCTTCGCCGCCTCGGCGGCGCCCGGAGGCAACTCCTTCGCCAGCGTCCACGGTCCGGCCAGGGAGGCAGAGGTCACGAAGCCGTCGAGCAGGTGGAGGTAGAGCCGCCCGGCCGGATCCATGAGGAGGAGTGCCCGGGTGTTCACGGCGCGGCTGAGCTGCGCCCCGGGGACCGGGGCCCACACCGGCGCCCCGTGCACGAGCACGAGCGCAGCCGCACGCTGCGTGAAGACGATCCGTGGGGGCGAGTTCTGCACCGGCACCCGGCGCGACTGCCTCTCCGCTCCCTCGATGGCGAGGGCCTGCTCGAGCCGGGCGAGCGACATGGTGGCCGGCCCGGAGGAGGCGATGGACTGGATCTGGGCCTGCCACGCCGCCGCCCGGTCCGGAGCGGACGGGAAGGTGGCCTTCGGGATGGTGATCCCCTCGATGTAGACCACCCGGTTCGGCCGGTCGACGATGGTGGATGCGGTGATCTCCACCACGCCGAAGACCGGGGCCTTCGAGCCCGCCACGTCCACCTGCACCGCGGCGTGCGCCCGGTAGGTGTAGTCGTCCCAGCCGTCGAGCTGCGGCTGGTAGATGGTGAAGGTGGTCCCGTCGCGGGTGGCGCTCTTCGGCCAGGGGTCCGGGG
>JBAVCR010000206.1:0-10030 GCA_049586815.1 Anaeromyxobacteraceae bacterium | reverse complement strand
GGTGGCGGGGCCGGGGCGCGAATTCCGCGGGCTTACAGCCGTTCCCCTGCCTTCAATCCTGCCTGGAGCCCTGTCCTCAATCCTGCCTTCCTTGCAAGGCACCCTCGAAGGCAGGGTTCACCTCTCCGTCTGCTGAAAAGTTGCCCGTTGGTCCGCACGGACCAACTCGCACTTTTTTGGATGAGGCGCCGGCGGACCCGTTCAAATGAGCGAGCTTCGTCGTGACGAGCCCCACAATTTCGGGCCTTGGTCCGCACGGACCAACTCGCACTTTTTCGCATGTTGGTCCGCACGGACCAGGACGCAGATTCTCGCTCCTACGCTCTCCGGACCTTGAAGAGCAGGTCCTCGAGGAGGTCGATGAGCGCGGCACGCTCCTGGGGGGATAGTCGGTGCTCCTCGACTCGCTTCACGTCGATGACGAGCCGTCCGTTCCTCATCTCGGTCAGCGCCGGTTCCGACTTGCTGGGGCTCCCCTTGGCCGGAGCCGGCGTGTGCTTTCGCCCATTCACAGCCGGCGCTCCCTTGTCCTTCGTGTCGTCGGGGTCCCCATCTTCATCCTGGATGGCGTCCGTCTTGGGATCGAGCTTGGCCGCGAATCGTTCGAGCTTCCGCATCGTCCACGCTTCGCTCACGAAGCGCTCGATGAGCCGCTCGATCTTCTGGAGTGCCTTGGTACCCGCAGCCGACTCGTCCTCTCGACGAAGTCGGTTGTAGATGCGGACCATCTCCAGGGCGATCCTCGCGTCGAGCACGCCACGCACGACAGCGCGCTTGATGGGCGCCGCGGTACCGTGCAACTGGAGCAGCCGCCGCGCCTGGCGCGCGTTCATCCCGAGGAGCTCGCCGGCGCCCTTGGCGTCGAGTCCTCGAGCTTCCATGAGCTGGGCGAGGATGGCGGCTTCCTCCACGGGATTGAGGTTTTCGCGGTGGAGGTTCTCCTCCGCCTGGGCGAGGAGCTTGTCCTTCCGCTCGACGAGCCCCGGGTCCACGATGCACGGGATCTCGGTCAGGCCCGCGAGCTGGGCTGCGCGCCAGCGTCGTTCTCCGGCGACGATCTGGAAGCAACCCGGGTCGGCGCCGTGGGGCGTGACGATGATCGGTTCCCTGACGCCCGAGCGTTTCAAGCTCTCCGCGAGCGCCGCGAGTCGCTCCTCGTTGAAGTCCTGGCGCGCCTGCCCCTCTCTGGCCGGCGCGATGCAATCGACTTTGATCCTGAGGAGGTGTTGATCCGGCAAGATGTGGCGAAGGACGTTGTCTTCGCCACTGGCGTCGAGCGCTTGGGGTTCGCCGGTCGTGGGAACGAGGTCGTTGTCGGGGACGACGGACGAGAGGCGCGCTGCGATCGAGTGCTTTCCGATCTCATTCATGGTGTTCCTCCAGCAGAGTTCGAATCTCCTCCACGACGTGGAGATAGGCCTTGGGGCCTTTCGAATGGCGGTAAGGGCGACTGAACGGGGACCTTGCCTCGGCAAGGCTGCGAGCGATGGCGGTGGCGAACGGCACACGTGCTCGCAGCACCCGGCTCCCCTCCATCGCCTCGAGTGCTCGGAGAGCCTCTCTCGACTCTGAGAGCCGTTCGACGCACAGCGTTGGCAGGTAGCCGATCACCGTGGCGGCGGGTGCCACGCTTCGCCGAAGGGTGGCCACGACCCGGTCGAGTTCGGGTAGGACCGACACGGCGAGGCGCGTGGCTTCCACGGGGGCCAGGATTGGGCCTGCGGCGAGCGCGTTGTAGGTTACCGGCCCCAGGCTCGGCGCACAGTCGACGAATACGTACTCATACGCCCCCTGGAGCCGGTCGATTGCTTCCCGGAGCGTCACGGGTCCGGTGAGCTGATTCGCCTTCTGTACCTCCAGGTCCAGTCCCGACCGCCACGAGCTTGCCGGTACGACATCGAGCCCCTCCGCTACCGTTGCCGGCGCGAACGGTATGTCTGGATGAAGAAGGAACTCGAGCGACCTGTACTCCCGACCGGGGGCGACGCCCATCGCGGCGGAGGCGTTCCCCTGGGGGTCCAGGTCGATGAGGAGAACGCGACGGCCCATTCGCTGGAATCCCCACGCCAGGGCGGTTGCGGTGGCCGTCTTTCCGGAGCCACCCTTCGGCATGGCGACCACGAGCCTGCGGGTTCTCATCGGGCTTCCTCGGGCACAGATGGTGGCGCGACAGCGACCATGTTATCCGTCTGTCGTATGACTGTCCATCGGCTGCGCGACGCCAAGCCATTCGCCACTCGATTGATCCTGGACGGAATGTCAGTGCCCGGGATCATGCTGGCGGGAAGGAGGCGCCATGCTGTGGTTCTACGGACACCTGGAGTCCATCGTCGTGGGAGCGTTCGCCATCGGGATCGTCGCCCACTTCCTGAGGCGGCGCGTGGACCGTCGCCGGTACCTCGAGCTTCGCGACGAATATGAGGATGCGATTCGGGAAGCCCGCGAAGGCCACGGTGCGCCGCCAGCCATCGTGCGCGAGGCTGAACTCCGGCGTTCGTTTGCCGAAGCGCGGATGCTCGGCTGGTTCGAGGGCTTCGGGCACTCGATGGCCAGGTGGGCGAAGGTCTGCGCCGCCTTCGTCCTTGTCGCGCTCTTCCTCCGGGGTCCGATCCTGCGGGGGGAGGCGGACTACGCGCGCAGGAACCAGCGGCCCGTCGCGGCATCGAAGCTACCCGTGGATTCCGCGCGGCGGTGACCTCCATCATGGCTCCAGGTCCATGGCATTGCGCGAATGACTGTCAAATGCTATACATCCGCCTTGATAGCGCACGGAGCTCTCGCCCTCCGTGCGTCGCACGCCATGCCATTCACCCACGACCCAGAACCGCCTTCCGCGTCTTTCGCCACCCTCGACGCATGTTCGCCACCGGGTGCGAACCAGTTGGCCCTGACCGTCGGCCAGGTCGCCGCGCTGCTCGGAATGACCCCCAAGGCCGTCTACCACCGGGCCGAACGCGGGCAGTTGCCGGGGGTCTTTCGCGTGGGGCGCTCGCTCCGATTCCGTCGGGCCGACCTGATACGATTCATGGCGGAAGGGCGTGGACCGTCGCCGACAAGGGGTCGGTGATGGCCATTTACGTGAGGCCATTCGTGACTTCGGTTGCACATGTCGATGGGTGTTCGCGAAACAAGTGCGGCCCAAAGTGTGCCCGAAGCAAGGATGGCTGGGAGTTTCACATCAAGATGGTCCTGCCTACGGGCGAGTTCTTCGAGGAACGGAAGAAGTCGCCATTTCCAGGCAAGACCGCTACGCAGCGGTACGCGGAAGAAAGGGCAGCGCACGTGGTCCGCGCGAGTGTTGCCCCGACGCACGTTGCGAACAAGGAGGTACCAACGGTTTCCGAGTTCCAGGATCACTTCCTGACGTTCTCGAAGACCAACAACAAGCCGAGCACCGTGGCCGCCAAGGTCGGGCTCTTGAAGGTCCATCTCATTCCGTTCTTCGGCGCCATGAAGATGGACGCCATCGGGCCGGCCGAGGTGGAGCGCTACAAGGCCACCAAGCTGACTGAGGACCTGGAGAAGAAGTCCATCAACAACCACCTCACGGCCCTCCGAAAGCTCCTCAACCTTGCCGTCGAGTGGGGTGCGATGGATCGGGCACCGAAGGTGCGCGGATTCAACCTCAAGTCGGACTACGTCTCCGAGGACCACTTCCTCACGTTCGAGGAAACCGACCGCTTCCTGGCGGCCGCCGATCCCAATTGGCGGCCGTTCCTGGTGGTGGCGCTCAAGACCGGCCTCCGCGTCGGCGAGCTCCTCGGGCTCAAGTGGCAGGACATCGACCTCGTCGCTGGCCACCTGATCGTCCGCCGCACCCTCTGGCGCGACCAGGAAGGCCCACCCAAGGGTGGGAGCAATCGCAAGGTGCCGCTTTCCGACGTGGCCGTGGCGACCTTGAAGGCGTACCGACACCTGAAGGGGCCTTACGTCTTTTGCGACCCTTCGGGTGCCCGCCTGACGCACTCCATGCTGAAGGATGTGGTTCCGAACGCCTGCCGCCGTGCAGGGCTCGGGAAGCGAATCACGACCCATGGGCTGCGCCACACCTTCGCGAGTCACCTGGTGATGCGTGGGGCGTCCCTCAAGGCCGTTCAGGAGCTACTCGGCCACGAAAGCATCGAGATGACGCTTCGGTACGCCCACCTGACGCCGGACGTGAAGCGGGAGGCGGTTCGGCTGCTCGACGGGCCGAAAAATCTCGGAGACATACAGGAGACGGCAGGCAGCCAAGAAAAAACCCCTCGGCGGACCGAGGGGTTAGATGGAGCGGGAAAAGGGATTTGAACCCTCGACCCTCGCCTTGGCAAGGCGATGCTCTACCGCTGAGCTATTCCCGCAAAATCCTGTAGCAAGGGGCCGGTTTATAGGGTCACCCCCGCGGGAGTGTCAAGAGTCTTCCGGCCGGCCCGGGACCCCCTGGGGAGGCCCGCCCGACCCCGGTCCGCCGGCCGCGTAGACCTCCTTGAAGAAGTCGCGGATGTACACCCAGGCCGACCAGAGCGAGAAGGCGAGCGAGATGTAGAGGAGCCACGTCCCCACCACGTTCGCGTCCACGTCGACGTCGAAGGCGATGAAGTCGACCCGGTACTTGTAGTGGATGAGCAGGAACGAGATGGCCGCGATCTGGAGGCTCTGCTTGTACTTCCCCTCCTGGCCGGCGGCGATCACGATCCCCTCGCTCATCGCCATGGTGCGGAGCCCCGTCACGGTGAACTCGCGCGCCAGGATGAGGATGACGAGCCACGCCGGCACCCGCCCCAGATGCACGAGCATGATGAGCACCGACATGAGGATGAGCTTGTCGGCGAGCGGGTCGAGGAACTTCCCCACCACCGTGACCGCGCCGGTGCGGCGGGCCACCCAGCCGTCGAGGAAGTCGGTGGCGCCGGTCACCGCGAAGAGGCCGCCCGCGATGAACGAGTTCACCCTCCCCTCGTAGTACGTGTAGGCGAGGATGATGGGCACCATGCCGATGCGCGCCACCGTGATGGCGTTCGGCACGTTCAGGATGTCCTTCTTCAGATTGCCCAATCGCGCCTCACTCCGGCGTCGACGCGTCGGGGTCGACGAAGACGCGGCCGTCGCCGGTGAGCTCCACCATCACCGGCGAGGCGGGCGTGCCGGCGCCGGGCCCCTCCGCCCCGAGGAGCCCCATGCGCGGCGTCACCGCGCCGGTCCAGCCCACGAGCGACGCGGGCGGCACGCGGAGCAGCTCCGATCCGGAGACCTCGATGGCCACCGGCGCCGCCACGGTGCGGAGCAGCATCCGGCCGCGGCCGCGCAGGTGCACGAGGTCGAGGTCGCGGGAGTGGCGCGAGGGCACGCGCCCGTTCTCGAAGACCACCGCCTCCTCGAGCGCGAAGACCGCGTCCTCCCGGAAGTAGCCGGCGTCGCCGGCGAGATCCACCACCGTGAACACCCAGCCGCCCGTCCGGTAGAAGAGCGCGCCGTCGCCGGTGGCCCGGTGCATGCGCTCCTTGCCCGACCCGAACGGCTTCTCGGTGAGCTTGCCCCGGAACCGCTTCACCTCGGGGCTCGTGGTCACGCCGCCGCGCACCGCGAAGAGGCCGTCGATCCGGCAGACGAGCTCGCCGCGCACCGCCACGTGGAGGATGCCTCCCTCCACCGCGAAGACCTCCGGCGGGGGCCGCACGGTGCGCTGGGCCGCGAAGGCGCCCAGGCCGCCCGGGGAGACCGTGGTCCGGAGCGACACCGGCGTCGGCGAGGGTCGCGGCGGGGGCGGCACGGGCGTGGGCTCGGGCTGGGGCGTGGTGATGGGGACGTCGATGCCGGGCGGCGCAGCCGGCTCGCGCGGGGCGAGGAGCGCGTCGCAGCGGGCCACCATGGCGGCGCTCCCCGACTTCTCGAACCAGGCCCGGGCCGAGCGCGGGTCGCCCGACTCGAGGAGCGCGAGCCCCAGGTAGCCCATGGCGCGCCGGTGCTCCGGGTCGAGGTCGAGGGCGATGGAGAACTGCTTCACGGCGTCGGCCTGGCGGCCGCCCTTCAGGAGCGCGAGCCCCAGGTTCACCCGCGGCGAGACCTCGGTCGGGCCGTCGTCGACGAGCTTCCCGTAGGCCTGGGCCGCCTCCTCGTAGAGCCCGGCCCGGTAGCAGGCCTGACCGAGGACGCCGAGCGAGGGCACGTCGGGCGGGGCGAGCGCCGCCGCCCGGCGCAGGGAGGACCTCGCCCCCTCGCCGTCGCCGGCGGAGAGCTTCTCCGCCCCCACCGTGAGGTGGTGCTGGAACTCCTCGTCCACGGATGCGACCGCCTGCCCGTTGCCCCCGGTGACCACGCTTCACCCCTTGGCGTTGCGGCTCTTCAGCTTCTCGTAGACCCCGAGGACCTTGATCACGTAGTCCTGCGTCTCCTGGATGCGCGGGATGCCCCGGGCGCGGTTCACCGCCTCCGGCCCGGCGTTGTAGGCGGCGAGGGTCTTCACCAGGTCGCCGTCGTACTTGTTCGCGAGCGTGCGCAGGTAGCGGGCGCCGCCGTGGATGTTCTCGGACGGGCTCCAGGAGTCGCGGACGTGCATGTCGCGCGCGGTGTCGGGCATGAGCTGCATGAGCCCGACCGCCCCCTTCTCGGAGACCGCGGTCGGCCGGAAGCCCGACTCCACCGCCATGACGGCGTGGAGGAGCTCCGGCGGCAGGTTGTACTTCTCGGCGGCGGCCCGGACCTCCTCCTGGTACGCCGAGTCGGAGAGCAGGATGGCCTTCGCGGCGGCCGCCGAGTAGTCGCTCGAGGCGGCGCGGCGGACCTGGGGCGAGGGGCTCGAGGTGCGGATCTTCTTCACCTTCCCCGCGCACCGGTCCTGCTCCACGTTCCCGAGGATCCAGACCCCGTCGGAGTCCTTGCAGGCGAAGGTTTCCCCCGCCCCGGCCCCGAGGGGAGCGAGTGCCAGCGTGCCCAGGACGAGCATGGCGGGAAGGCGGTTCATGGACCCTCGACAGGTTACCGCCCGGAGCCCCCCCGGGACAACTTCCGGGAGAGCGTGCTAGGGATCGCGGGCATGTCTCCATCCTCGCGCGAACACGTCGACTTCCTGGTCCTGGGCGGAGGGGTGGCCGGGCTCTCCTTCGCCCTCGAGGCCGCCCGCCACGGCAGCGTCCTCGTCCTCACCAAGCGGAACCGCCAGGAGGGAAACACCCAGTACGCGCAGGGGGGCGTGGCCGCCGTGCTCGGCCCGGACGACGCCTTCCCCCTCCACGTGGAGGACACGCTCGTCGCCGGCGCCGGGCTCTGCCACGCCGACGCCGTGAAGGTCACCGTCGAGGAGGCCCCGGAGCGCATCCGCTGGCTCGTCTCCCTCGGCGTCGAGTTCGACCGCGAGGCCCCCGACCGGCTCCACCTCACCCGGGAGGGGGGGCACTCCCGCCGCCGCGTGGCCCACGCCAAGGACACGACCGGCATGGAGGTGGAGAAGCGGATGCTCGCCGCCTGCGTCGCCGCCGGCATCCGCATCGAGGAGGACCAGGTCGCCATCGACCTCATCACGAGCGAGCGCGCCGGCGTCCCGGGCCCGAACCGCGCGCTCGGCGCCTACGTGCTCGACCGGGCGACCGGCGGAATCCGCACCCTCACCGCGGCGGCGACCGTGCTCGCCACCGGCGGGTCCGGCAAGGTCTACCTCTACACCTCGAACCCCGACGTGGCGACCGGCGACGGCGTGGCCATGGCCTACCGGGCCGGCTGCTCCATCGCCAACATGGAGTTCTTCCAGTTCCACCCCACCTGCCTCTTCCACCCCGACGCGAAGAGCTTCCTCATCTCCGAGGCGCTGCGCGGCGAGGGCGGCATCCTGCGCAACAAGGCGGGCGAGGCCTTCATGATCCGCTACGACCCGCGCAAGGAGCTGGCGCCGCGCGACATCGTGGCCCGCTCCATCGACGCCGAGGTGAAGCGGCGCGGCGACGACTGCGCCTTCCTCGACATGACGCACCTGCCGAAGGGCTTCCTGCTCGACCACTTCCCGCACATCTACCAGACGTGCCGGGAGTTCGGCATCGACATGGCCGTGCAGCCCATCCCGGTGGTTCCCGCCGCGCACTACCAGTGCGGGGGGGTGGTCACCGACCTGGACGGCCGCACCGGCGTGCCGAACCTGCTCGCGGTGGGCGAGGTGGCCTGCACCGGGCTGCACGGCGCGAACCGGCTCGCCTCCAACTCGGTGCTGGAGGGGCTGGTCTTCGGACGCCGCGCTGCCGTGGCCGCGCGCGAGCTGCTCGCCGAGCGGCGCCCCGCTCCGCCGGTCCCGGAGTGGAACCCGGGAGACGCGCTCGCCCCCGACGAGGGGGTGGTGGTGGCCCACAACTGGGACGAGCTGCGCCGGCTCATGTGGAACTACGTGGGCATCGTACGGTCGGTGAAGCGGCTCGAGCGCGCCCGGACCCGGCTGCGCATCCTGCGCTCCGAGATCCGCGAGTACTACTGGCGCTACCAGGTCACGCCCGATCTCGTGGAGCTCCGCAACCTGGCCGACGTGGCGCTGCTCATCGTGCAGAGCGCGCTCCGGCGCGGCGAGTCGCGCGGCCTCCACTTCCTGCTCGACCACCCCGTGCCGGACGACCGGTTCCTGAAGGACACCGTCATCCACCGCGGCGAGATGGAGGAGACGGTCTCGCGCGCCTGAGCCGCGGCCGCTGCGGGAGCGCCTGGCCCTACGGCTTCCTCGGGGGCGCCCACTCCATGGTGAGGCGCCCCAGGGCGCCTGCGATCCGCACCTGGAACCCCAGGTCCTCGATGGGCGCCTTCCCCGGCCAGCGCGGGAAGCGCACACGGTAGAGCGTGTCGAACTCGGTGACGTACGGGTAGAGGATGGAGAGGGTCGGGTCCTTCTTCACCATCGAGACCTTCACCGGCAGCGTCTCGTCCCTGCCGTCCACGGCGAGCGAGACGCGCCAGGTGCCCCGGTCGGTGGCGAGGTCGTTCGCCTTCCGGTCGTCGGTGAAGAAGGCGACGAGGAACTCCTCCCCCTCGGCGAGCTCGGCCCGGTCCTTCGCCGCCATCGCCTCCTTCTCGGCGGGGAGCATGCCCTTCCACTCGGCGAGCCGCTCGAGGCGCGCGGCGCGCACCGCCGCCGACTGGTGGGTGGCGGTGACGAAGGCCACGTCGTCGAGGACGTCGTAGAGCTTGGCGGAGCGGGTGGCCCGATCGCGCTCCTCGGCCCAGGCCCCCTCCCGCGTGGAGGGGACGGACGCGGGCGACACGTAGGTGCAGGCCGCGAAGGCGAGGGCGAAGGGCAGGAGGCGCTTCATGCCTGGCACTATCCCAGAAAATCGCGGCGGGTGAAGAGCGCGTCGACCGGCACCCCGAGCGCCTCGATGGCCTCCCGGCCGCCCTCGACCCGGTCGACGAGCGCGAAGCAGCCGGCCACGACGAGCCCCTCCTGCCGGCAGCGCTCGATGGCCTTCATGGCGCTGCCTCCGGTGGTGATGACGTCCTCGAGCACCGCCACGCGGCTCCCGTCCGGGATGGTCTTCCGCCCCTCGATCCACTGGCCGGTGCCGTGCCCCTTCGGCTCCTTGCGCACGATGAAGGCGTCGACCGGCTCCCCCTCGAGGAAGCTCGTGTAGGCTACGGCCGAGGCGAGCGGGTCGGCGCCCAGGGTGAGGCCGCCCGCGCCGCGGACGAGCGGCTTCATGGCCCGGATGCGGTCGAAGAGGAGCCGCCCCACGAGCACGTGCCCCTCGGCGGTGAGCGCGGTGCGCTTGCAGTCGACGTAGAAGTCGCTCTCCTTGCCGGAGGCCAGGATCACCTTGCGCCGCTCGAAGGAGAGCTCGCGCAGGAGCACGAGCAGGCGGGCGCGGTCGTGGGCCAGGTTCATCGGTTCTCCTTGTCGAGGAGCGGGTAGAGGCGGACGAGGTAGCGGAGCTGCTCGAGGACGAGCCTCCTCCCCTCGGCGGGGAGGGCGCTCCATCGCTCGTAGGCGAGCGCCATCTCGCCGTTCAGCTCGTAGGTGCGGACGGCGAGCCGGCGGGCGAAGGCGGCGGGGTCGGCCGCGGTCGCTTCGGCCGGGGCGGGAGCGGCC